>JAJYGM010000711.1 GCA_021785095.1 Actinomycetes bacterium | reverse complement strand
GCGGCTGGGCGCCCGCCGGGATCGTGGTCGGTCTCTCCATCGCCATCAGGCACGACGACTGGGCGACGCTGCAGCAGTCGTCGACGTTCGCCGGCAACGTGGAGGTGTCCGGGTACAGCGAGCTCGTGCACCACGTGCGGGTGGACGCACGGCGGCAGTTTCTTCAGAGGACTGCCTCCTACGGTGCAGACGGCTCGATCTCGTCGTCCATCGGCCTCGACATCTGGGAGCGCGAGCCGGCCGAGAACCACCGCGACCACGTCGCGCTCGCCTCGATGATCGGCACGGCCGTCGCCCGGTTCCACGAGGGAGTCGAGGCGCCCACGCAGAGCACCTCCCTCCTGCCCCTCGCCCGGATGCCCGGGGCGAGCAATCCGAGCAGTCCAAGTCCGAACAATCCGAACAGTCCACGCCGTCCGAGGAGGACCCGATGACCGACACCACGAGCCTCGGGATCCCCGAGGATGCGATGCGCCGCCTGGCCGAGATGCGGCCGGGGCAGCCAGGAGGGCTGTTCACCTCCGACCTGAGCGTCAACGAATTCCTGCTCGTCCGTGAGGCGGGTTTCCGCCCACTCGGGCTGGTCCTCGGCTCGAGCATCTACCACGTCGGCCTCCAGGTGGGGCGCTGGAGCCAGAACATGGAGCTCCAAACCCTGTCGCAGGCGATGTACCAGGCACGTGAGCTCGCCATGACCCGCATGGAGGCCGAGGCGGACGCCATCGGTGCGGACGGGATCGTCGGGGTCCGGCTCGAGATCGAGTTCAAGGAGTTCGGCAACGACCTCGCCGAGTTCATAGCCGTCGGCACGGCGGTGAAGGCCGACGACGAGGGCAACTGGCGCAACAACCAGGGCCACCCTTTCACCTCCGACCTGTCCGGCCAGGACTTCTGGACGCTCATCCAGGCCGGTTACGGCCCGCTCGGCATGGTGATGGGGAGTTGCGTGTACCACATCGCGCACCAGGGGGCGTTTCGTGCGATGGGCAACGTCGGGCGCAACGTGGAGATCCCGCAGTTCACCGAGGCGCTCTACGACGCGCGTGAGCTCGCCATGAGCCGGATGCAGGCCGAAGCCGAGCAGCTGAAGGCCGAGGGGATCGTCGGCGTGCAGCTCCGGTCCCTCGCACACAGGTGGGGCGGGCACACGACCGAGTTCTTCGCCATCGGCACGGCGGTGCGGCCGCTCAGGGCCGACCACGTGATCGCCAAGCCGCAGCTCGTACTTCCTCTGACGGACAGCTGAGCCGGGGCGTCACCTTGAGCGACATCACGCCTGTCGACGCCGGCGCCTCCGGAGGCGACGCCGACCTGGTCGAAGGCGTCGCTGCTGCGCTCCGTGCGGACACCGCCGACCTCGACGCCTACCACCGCGTGCTGTCCTCGACGATCGGTGACCTGCTCCCCGCCGGCATGGTCGAGGTCGACTACGAGCGCTCGCTCAGCGACAGGATGGCCGGGCGGCCCGGTAAGGCGAAGGCGATCCGGCTCCTCGTCGGCGACTCGACGCTCGAGCTCGTGTCGGCGCACGGGCGCCTCGTCGCGACGATCGCTCAACAGGTGCGGGGCGTCATCATCTCGCGGCGCGAGGTGCCGGTGGCCGAGTGGGTGCGCCAGCTCGCCCTGTTCCTCGCGACGACGGCGGCAGAGAACGCGAACGCCCGGCAGGCACTCGGCAAGCTGCTCGGGGAGTAGCCGGGGCGTCGCCCGGGCTCGCCCGACCTCGCCTGGGCTCGCCCGACCTGTCACCCAGGGTTCCCTGGCGATTCCCCGGCGTTCGCCAACGTTCCCCAGCGTTCGCCAGCGCTCCCTTTTCTGGCGAGCGTCAGTAGCCGCGACCGGCGGGCCGCTCGATCGCCCGGGCGATCAAGCCGGCCACCTCGGGGGCGTCGCCTGGATCGAGGGCGGCGGTGGTGACTCGGACGGCGGGTCCGCTCACGAGTCGACTCCCTGCGCCTGCTGCCACACGCCAGCCACCCGCCATCACGTCCGCCACGATCGAGGCCTCGTCGATGGACGGCGCGGCGGGGAGCGGGATCCAGACGTTGAGCCCGGTCTTCCCGTGCGCCTGCACCCCGAGCGCTCGCAGGGCCGCCACGAGCGCATGGCGGCGCTCGCGATAGAGCTCGGCAGCTTTCCGCACGAGACGGCCGACATCCTCGTCGGTCCAGAGGGTCGCAACGATCTGCTGGTTGAGGTGGCTGACCCACCCTGCAGAGCTCGCCACGTCGAGCTCGACGCGGCCGACTGTCGTGGGATCTCCCGCCACGACTGCGACGCGAAGGTCGGGGCCGTACGCCTTGGCAGAGGACCGGACGAACGCCCATGGGCCGGGAGGCGAGCCGGAGGCGGCGATGACCGAGTGGAGCGGCTCGTCCGGGTCGGCGATCGCGTGACCGTGGTCGTCCTCGAGGAGAAGGGTGCCCGGGTAGCGGGCGATGAGCGCGGCGATCTCAACCGCCCGGCCGGGCGCCGACGCCGCGCCGGTCGGGTTCTGAGCGCGTGAGGTGATGATGACGGCCTTTGCACCCGCCGCGAGGGCATCCCACAGGCTGCTCGGCAGCAGGCCCTCGTCGTCGAGCTCGGTGGGGACGGGCGCGAACCCGAGGCGCCGTATCCCGTCGAGCAGGGAAGGCCACCCGGGGTCCTCGACCGCGACACGGTCGCCGTGCCGGAGCGAGGTCGTGAGCACCCTCCGGATGCCGTCGAGGGCGCCGAACGAGCAGGCGAGCGCCGGCACCGGTACACCGTCCGACTCGAGCTGCCGCCGGGCGACGGCGGCGAGACGGCCGTCGAGCTGCGGGCCCCCGTAGCGAGCCGGCACGTGGTCGAGCCGTTCGAGGATCGGTGACAGGTCGGGGAGGAGCGTCGGATCCGGGTTGCCGGAGGCGAGGTCGGCTGCTCGCTCAGGTGCGAAGGACTGTGGTGAGGGCGCGCGCGGCGCGGCGGCGGGTCGAGCGGTCTCCGCGTACCAGGGGCGGACTCGCGTTCCTCGGCGTCGATCGGAGGTCGTGAGACCCCTCTGCCCGAGGAGGCGGTAGGCGGCCGCGACCGTCCCGGGACTCACGCCGAGGGCGTCGGCCAGCTCACGTATCGGCGGCAACAGCTCGCCCGGGGCCAACTCAGCGCTCGTGATCCCGGCCTCGATCGACTGTGCGATCGTGACGGCTCGCCTGCCGTTGATCTGATACTGTGACGGCACAATCAGATGATTGTACCCATACAAATCGACCAACGGTGATCAACATGACCGACTCGACAACCAAGGGTCGCACGGCTGAGGGTGACTACCCGCTCACGAGCTCGAACCGGCCGTCGCGCCACCCGGAGCGGGCCAGGTACGACGAGGACACCGTGCACCGGACGTTGGACGAGGGGCTGATCGCGCACGTCGGCACCGTGGTCGACGGACGGCCTGCGGTTCTGCCGATGCTGTACGTCCGGGTCGGCCGTGCGCTCTACCTCCACGGCTCGACCGGGATGGGCGTTGCCCGGAGGGCGGTCCGGCGTCCGAGCGTGCCTGTCGCGGTTGAGGTGACGGTCGTGGACGAACTCGTGCTGGCACGGTCGACGTTCAACCACTCCGCGAACTACCGCTCCGTCGTCGTCCAAGGCGACGCTGTGCTCGTGCGTGACGGGGACCGCAAGGCGGAGCTGCTCGCCGCGCTCGTGGAACGGTTGGTTCCGGGCCGCTCGGCGCATGCCCGCCCACCCGCTCCCGAGGAGCTCCGCCAGACCGCAGTCCTCGAGGTCCCGCTCGAGAACGTGAGCGCCAAGGTCCGCTCGGGTGGCCCCCTCGACGAACCGGATGACCTCGGGCGCGACTGCTGGGCCGGTGTGAGGCCGGTCGTGACGAGGTGGGGCGAACCGCTACCTTCGGCCGACCTGCGACCGGGGATCGAGCTGCCGCCGTATCTCGTGGCCGGCGGTCCGTTGGCGCTTCCGGTCTAGACGGTTCGGGTCGGGTCGCGGCGCGGTCGGGTCGAGATGCGAGCTGTCGTCCAGCGCGTCGACGGGACCACGGTCTCCGTCGCCGGCGAGGTAGTCGGTGAGCTCTCCGGCACCGGCCTCTGCGTGCTCCTCGGAGTGAAGCACGGAGACACGGTCGCCAGCGCCGACGCCATGGCGCAGAAGCTCTGGAACCTCCGGATCCTCGCCGATGACGAGGGTCGCATGAACCGGTCCTGTGCGGAGCTGTCGGCGCCCCTGCTCGTCATCAGCCAGTTCACCCTGTACGGCGACACGAGCCGTGGGCGGAGGCCTTCTTTCGTGGAGGCGCTTCCGGGGCCTCAGGCGGAGCCGCTCGTCGAGCGGGTGGTTGAGACTTTGCGCGCACTCGGTGCAGAAGTCTCAACCGGCAGGTTCGGGGCTCACATGATGGTCCGGCTCACGAACGACGGGCCGGTGACCCTCGTCGTCGAGACCTGACCGGCGCCCCGCGGCCCGCCGGTCGGGCGGGGCGAGCGGCTCCCGCTGTCCCGTCGACCGAGCCGGGGAGGGCTGTGACGGGGAGCGCCGGGATCGGCTGATCGGCTATCACAGATCCATGCGATACGTGATCCTGGGGGCAGGTGCCATCGGAGGCGCCATCGGCGGCAAGCTCGCGAAGGCCGGGCACGACGTGGTTCTCGTCGCGCGCGGCGCCCACCTCGAAGCTCTGCGGCGTGACGGCCTCGAGCTGCGAGATCCCGACACGACGGAACGCCTCCTTGTCCCGGCGTTCGGGAGCGTGGCCGAGATCGGGCTGCAGGCCGGCGACTGCGTCATCCTCGCCACGAAGACCCAGCAGAGCGGGGCGGCGCTCGACGATCTCCGAGCGGTCGCCGATGCCGCCGATGACGCCGCCGCCGCCCGGCGCATCCCGATCGTGTGCGCCCAGAACGGAGTGGAGAACGAGCGGATCGCGCTCCGGCGTTTCCCGCAGGTCTACGGGATGCGGGTGGTCCTCGCCGGGAGTCACCTCGAGCCCGGGGTGGTCGAGATCGCGACCGCGCCTGTGTACGGGCTGCTCGATGTCGGGCGTTACCCGACAGGGCTCGATGCCGTCGCCGAGGAGCTTGCCGCAGACCTCGTGTCGGCCGGGTTCGACTCGAGGGCGACGAGCGACGTCATGTCCCTCAAGTACCTGAAGCTCCTCAGCAACCTCGCCAACGCCTTGCAGGCCGCCTGTGGGACCGAGCTCTCGAGCGAACTGGCGGTGTCACTCATGAAGGCGGCCCGCGCCGAGGCGCGTGCGTGCTACGCCGCTGCGGGCATCACCGTGGCGGACGAGAGCGCGGAGGAGGTGAGACGCCGGCTGCGAGGCGAGACGCTTGAGGTGCACGGCGCCGTCCGGGAGGGAGGCTCGAGCTGGCAGAGCCTGCAGCGCGGCACCGGCGACATCGAGGCGGACTACCTCAACGGGGAGATCGCGCTACTCGGACGCCTGCACGGCCTCCCGACGGTCGTCAACGAACGGTTGCAGGAGGTCGCGAACCGGCTCGCTCGCGAGCGACGCCCTCCGGGGTCCATGACCGTCGAGGAAGTGGCCGAAGGGCTCGGCCTCACCGCCGGGTCGGCCCCTTGACGAGCAGCGGTCGTCACCTCGACCCAGCCGAAGAGCTACGACAGCCCGAAACGTGGCGCCCGCTTCTCCCGCAGCGCCACCACCCCCTCCCGATAGTCCGGCCCGGCCATCATCTCGTCCATCGTCACGGTCGCATCCTCGATCGAATCGGCCGGATTGCCGGCGACGAGGTCGCGGTACAGCTGCCGCTTGGTGACCCGAAGAGAGGCCGGCGAGACGGTCGTCGCCAGCTGGGCCGCATAGTCGTAGACGGCGCCCATCAGGTCGCCGGGTTCGAGGAGCCGGTTCACGAGACCCATCTCGGCGGCCTCCTCAGCCAGGAAGATCCGGCTCGAGAAGAGGAGCTCGGCGGCGTGGGTGAGCCCGATCAGCTTCGGCAGCAGCCACGACAGCCCGAACTCGGCCGGCAGCCCGAGCCGGCCGTGCGCCGTCGTGAGCTTGGCGCCCCGAGCAGCGAAACGAAGGTCGCAGTAGCAGGCGAGGGCGAACCCGATCCCGGCCGCCGGCCCGTTGATCGCCGCGATGATCGGCTTGTCGACACCGAAGTGGTAGGCCATGTCGGCATCGAACTCCGCGCGGACTCCGTAGCCGGGCCGCGGGGCTCCCTCGCCGAGGCCCGAGTCGTAGCCGCCCCGCTCGGCATGGCCCGCGAGGGCGTCGCTGTCGGCGCCGGAGCAGAAACCTCGTCCCGCTCCTGTCACCACGATCACTCTCACCTGGGGATCGTCGGCCGCCGCGAGGAGAGCCGTCCGGTACTCCGAGGACATCCGGCCGGTCCACGAATTGAGGCGCTCGGGCCGGTTCAGGCGGATCGTCGCGATCCGGTCGGCCACTTCGTACTCGACCACTTGGCGTTCCACGGGGGCGAACCCTACCGGTGGGGTGTGCGGTGAGCGGAGACCCGGACGCCCCGGACGACCCAGCGGACGCGGACGGCACAACCACCCTCGATCTCGAGATCGCCCAGGCGGCTCGGCTCGTGGCAGGCGCCGGTGAGCGGGGTCTCGTGGTCCTCACGGGCGCAGGGATCTCCACCGACGCCGGCATCCCCGACTTCCGCGGCCCGCAAGGCGTGTGGACGCGGGATCCGTCGGCGGAGCGGCTCTCGACCCTCTCGGCCTATCTCTCCGACGAGGACGTGCGCCGCCGGGCATGGCTGTCCCGCCTCGGCTCACCCGTCTGGGAGGCTCGCCCGACGGCCGGGCACGATGCGCTCGTGGTTCTCGAGCGCATGGGGATCCTGGCAACAGTCGTCACCCAGAACACCGACGGCCTGCACCTCCTCGCCGGCCACGAACCTGCACGCGTCGTGGAGATCCACGGCACGGCCCACTGGACCGAGTGCTGGTCCTGTCACGACCGGCAACCGACCTCGAGCGTGCTGCAACGGGTTCGGGAGGGCGATCCGGACCCGCGATGCCTGCAGCCGAGGCGCGACGGAGCGGGGGTGTGCGGGGGGCTGCTGAAGACGGCGACGATCAGTTTCGAGCAGCGATTGGACCCGGACGTGCTGGACGCGGCCGTCCGCGCGGCGGCGGATGCGACGGTGATGCTCGCGATCGGCACGACGCTCGAAGTGCAGCCGGCTGCAGGCCTCGTGCCGCTCGCGCGGAGGCGAGGCGCGGCCGTCGTCATCGTGAACAACGACCCCACGGCGCTCGACTCGCTCGCCGACGTCGTGATCCGTGGGTCGATCTCGGAGGTCCTTCCCCGGCTGGCGCGCGATGCCGGCCGGCAGAGGGAGCGCTCAGCCCGGTAGCGAGTCGACGAGGCTCGGTCGCACGCTGTCCGGCTCGACGCGCTCGACGGCGACTGCATCGCACCCCACCCAGCGGGCAGCCTCGACGAGAGCGGCGGCAGTGGCTCGTGCCGCGCGGACGAGCCCGGCTGGGCTGAGCGAATCCTCGAGGTGGACGCTCCTCGCCACGAGAGTCCTCCGGTCCCGGGCGGGGTCGACGCGCCCCACGAGCTGGTCGCCGGCGAGCACCGGCATCGAGTAGTACCCGTAGACGCGCTTGTGGCGGGGCACGTACGCCTCCAGCCGATGGCGGAAGCCGAAGTGCCGCTCCATGCGCGCCCGGTCGCAGATCACCCCGTCGAAAGGCGAGAGCAGCACCGGCCGTGCTCGTGTCGCGCCGCCGACGGCGGGGTGCTCGAGCGCATCGGGAGCAGCCCAGCCGGGCTCCCGCCACCCGGCCACGGAGACCCGTTCGATCCGCTCCCCGTCGAGCGCGGTCAGCCCGGCCTGGACATCGAGGGGCCGCAGGCCCGAATATGCCGCGATGTCGCGGGCGGTAGCCACGCCGAGAGCAGCGAGCGCACGCTCGACCAGCACCTGGACGGCGCGGTCCTTGTCGACCACCGTCCGCAGGACCTCCGGCGGGATCGCCCGCTCCGGCAGGTCGTAGACGCGCTGGTAGCCCCGACGGGTCGTGCAGACGATCTCTCCGATGTCGAGCAACCACTCGGCAGCGATCTTCGTCTCGGACCAGTCCCACCACGGACCACCACGTTTCGCCCCGCCGAGCTCCTTCGCCGTGAGCGGCCCACGGTCGCGCAACTGCTCGAGGACGCGCTCACCGACCGTGTCTATGTCGTCGACGCGGTGCCACCGGAAGCCGCGTGCACGGATCTGTTCCCGGCGAAACCCGAGATTCGGCCACTCCTCGATCGGCACCACACATGCGGCGTGGTACCAGAACTCCATGGCCCGGTAGGGCGGACCGCCCCAATAGGCGGAGTCGATACGTTCTCGCCGCACGGGACCGAGCCGCGCGAAAGCCATCAGCTCGTGCGAGCGTGCGAGCACCGAGATCGTGTCGAGCTGGATGCCACGGGTGCGCTCCAGCACTGCAGCCGGGCCTCCGGCCAGCCGGCGACCGAGCAGCCCTTGCGCGACGAGATGTGCCCGTCGGGCTTCGCGAGAGGAGATGTCGGGCACGGTGCCGGCGCGAGCCGCTTCTCGAGGAGGCGTGGTGACCACCGCAAGATCCTGCCTCAGCGGGGCATGCCGCCGTGCCCTACCATCAGGCAATGCAGTTGCCGCGTGCGGAGCGCCTTCGCGGGCGTCAGCAGCGGCTCGTCGCACGAGCGCCGCGGCTCGCCGCGGCGGCTCTGTGCGGGGCCATCCTCGCCTGGTCGGCGTACACGCCTGCGACTGCCGCCGCTACGGCGGCGACGCCATTGCGCCTGTTGCCGCTCAACTGGTCCACGAGCAGGATCGTCGCTCCGGTCGAGCTGCTGCCGGCTGGATCGGTCGCGCTCGGCGCGCCCCCGTCGAGCCAGCAGATCGTCGTCGACGTCGTGCTGGCGCCGCGGCACCCTCGATCGCTCGCCCGCCTCGCGTCGGCTGTCTCGACTCCCGGCTCACCGCTTCGAGGCAGCTACCTCACGCCGAGACAGCTCCGAGATGAGTTCAGCCCGAGCGCGGCTGAGGTGTCGCAGGTCGAGGTGTGGTTGCGAGACCTCGGTCTCGATCCGGTGGCCGGCAGCACCGACCGGCTGACGGTCACCGTGAAGGCAACGGCAGCGTCGTTCGCCCGCGCCCTGGCGACGCGGTTCGAGCAATATCGCCTGCCTGGCGGGAAGCTCGTGTACGCGAACACGACCGGAGCGCGCCTGCCGATGCCGCTCGCGGGCGATGTGGCAACGGTCGTCGGCCTCAACGACTTGCCGGCAGCGCGGCCGTTGCTCGCACGGCTGCCCGGGACGCAACACCCTCGCGTGGCACAGCGCACGAGCAGCGCGCCAGTGGCCTCGACAGCCGCCACGAGCGCCCCCAAGCCCTGTGCCGCTGCGCTCGCGCAGCGGGCGATCGGTGGGCGTACGGCATCCCAGCTTGCCGGCTACTACGGCATGAGCGGCTTGTACGCGAAGGGTGATCTGGGCTCGGGCATCACGATCGGCATCGTCGAGTTCGAGCGGGTCTCATCATCGGACCTGGCGACTTACGAGTCCTGCTACGGGATATCGACGTCAGTGCGGTACATCGCGGTGGACGGTGGGGCACGAGGAGTCAGTTACGGCTCGGGAGAAGCAGCCCTCGACATCGAGGACGTCGCCGGCCTGGCTCCTCAGGCCCGTCTCCTCGTGTACCAGGCGCCGAACTCGAACCGGGGAGTGCTGGACGAGTTCCAGCGGATCGTCGAGCACCCGACGGCCGACGTGGTCACGAACTCGTGGGGGGAGTGCGAGCAGGCACTCGGCAGCACGGCTGCGGCTGCGAAGCGAGCCGCACAGGCCGAGTCCACGCTGTTCGAGTACGCCGCGGCGGAAGGCCAGTCCTGGCTCTCGGCCGCCGGCGACTACGGTTCGACCGACTGCTGGGGAGAAGGTTCCAGCCTCCCGTTCACCACTCAGCAGAGCCTGGCCGTCGACGACCCCGGGTCGCAGCCCTACATGACCTCGGTGGGTGGCACGACCCTTCATGCCAAGATCCACCGCGAGACCGTCTGGAACGTGGGCGGAGCGGCCTCGGGCGGCGGCATCTCCTCCATCTGGCCGATGCCTGCGTACCAGCTCGCGGCCTCGCCGGGCCTCGGTGTCGTCAACGCGCACTCGAGCCCGCACCCCTGTGGCGTCGCGGTGGGCTATTGCCGGGAGGTGCCCGACGTGACGGCCGACGCCAACCCGGCGACCGGTTACATCATCTATTACGACGGGGCTTGGACCACGATCGGGGGCACGAGCGGTGCGGCGCCCCTCTGGGCCGCCGTCACGGCCCTCGTCGATGCGAGCCCGCGATGTGGCGGGCGCAGCGTCGGGTTCCTCAACCCCACCCTGTACGCGCTGGCGGGGTCCCGCCGGTACCCGGCCGTGCTCACCGACATCAGGGCCGGCGGCAACGACGACGCGGTGTCGGGCTACACGGGCGGGCTCTACCGCGCCGCCAAGGGCTACGACATGGCGTCCGGCCTCGGATCGCCCATCGTCACGTCGCAGTACGGCGGGCTCGCGTCGGCCATGTGCGAGCTGGCACATCGCCTGCGGCCCGGGATCAACTCCATCAAGCCCGACACCGGTCCGAAGAGTGGTGGCAACTCGGTGAAGGTGTACGGCTACGGGTTCAGCGGCGTCCAGGGTGTCGAGTTCGGCAGCGTCCGGGCGCACTTCCACGTCGGGCAGGACTGGACCGGGAGCCCGACCTGGATCACCGTCATCGTCCCGCCCGGCGCCGGCACCGTTCACGTCAGGGTGCTGACGACACACGGGACCAGCGCGAATTCGGTCGCGGACACCTACACCTACGAGGGCTGAACACACTGCGACACAGAGCACTCGGCTGAGCCCGCCGGCGCGCGGGCCTGCCGCCTGACGGGAGGCGGGAGCGTCATTACGCTCAGCATCATGAGCATCGACGCGCGCATCAGTGCGAGGCGACGGAGCGCCCCAGCGACGGTCGCAGATGCCTTGCACCCCTTGACGGCGAGACTCTTCCGAGGTGGCCCGCCGGTCCGTTTCGTCTTCTGGGACGGCAGTTCGCTCGGGCCCGAGGACGGCCCTGGGAACGTGCTCGTGCGGTCTCCCGAGGCGCTCAAGCACCTGCTGTGGGCACCGGGCGAGCTCGGCCTCGCACGAGCGTTCGTCCTCGGGACGATCGATCTCGAGGCACGCGGTGCACCGTCGCCGCTCGGGAGCCCGCCCGGCGGGGACGAGCTGATCTCGGTCCTGCGGGCGCTCCACGAGGCGATGCAGCGCCGTAGCTCGCCCGGACCGTCAATCCTCATCCCGCTGCTGGCGGTGGCCCGCCGGTTCGGTCTCGTGTCCCCTCCGCCGGCCCCGCCGAGCGTGGAGGTACGGCTGTCGAGCCCTTGGCATCCGCGGTCGATCCACACGAAACAGCGCGACGCCGAGGCGATCCACCACCACTACGACATCGGCAACGAGTTCTACGAGCTCGTCCTCGGTCCGCCCATGACCTATTCGTGTGCTCGGTTCGAGCGGCCGGACGCCTCCCTCGAGGAGGCGCAGGCGAGCAAGCACGATCTCGTCTGCAAGAAGCTCGGGCTGTCCGAATGGGCCTCGAAGCACCTCCACCGGGCGGCTCGCTTGCTCGACGTCGGCTGCGGCTGGGGGTCGATGGCGATCCACGCCGCTCAGCGCTACGGCGCCGAGGTCATCGGCGTGACGCTCAGCACCCCCCAGGCCATGCTCGCGAGGAAGCGGGTGGCGGAGGCAGGCGTAGGCGACCGGGTCGAGATCCGCGTGCAGGACTATCGCGACCTCGACGGGAGCAGCTTCGACGCCATCTCCTCCATCGGCATGTTCGAGCACGTCGGCGAGCGCAGGATGGCGGAGTACTTCGACGCGCTCTTCGGGCTGCTCGGCCGGGAGGGTCGCCTCCTCAACCACGCCATCTCGAGCGTCGGCGGGTCCAAGATGCGCGGCCGGACCTTCATCAACCGCTACGTCTTCCCCGACGGCGAGCTCATCGACGTGGCCGACGTCGTCCGTGCGATGGAACGATCAGGTCTCGAGGTCCGAGACGTCGAGTCGCTGCGCGAGCACTACGCCCGAACGCTCCGGCGCTGGGTCGAGAACCTGGAGAGACGCTGGGACGAGGCGGTGTCCCTCGTCGGTCTCGAGCGGGCGCGGGTCTGGCGCTTGTACATGAGCGCGTCTGTCAACGCCTTCGACGACGGTGGCATCGCGATCCACCAGGTTCTCGGCGTCAAGCCCGGCCCCGGCGGATCGTCAGGGATGCCGGCGACCCGCGCCGGCTGGACCTGATCGAGCGGCGCTCCGCCGCAAGGAGCTCCTGACCGCAGGGCCGCCCGAACGCGGCGCCGCGGCCTGCCAGCGGCGGCTTTCGCCGCTCGTGCGGCAGCGCTACTGTCATGTCGCTTGATAGCGACCGATGGGAGGGCAGGCGTGGTCCGCAGGAACCTGCACGTCACCGAAGCCGGACGCTCGCGGAGACGCCGGCACTTCACCAGATCGAGGTCGGCCTTCGCCACAGCAGCTGCCACCGGGACCCTCGTGGCCGGGATCGCGCTCGGCAGCACAGCCGCCACCGCCGCGAGTGTCCCGGCGGGAGAGCGCACCACGCCCCATGCCACACCGGCGGTGCTGCTCGTCGGCACGTATCACGGGAAGAAGGGTGCGTACAGCTCCATCCAGGCAGCGGTGAATGCTGCCAAGCCCGGCGACTGGATCCTCATCGGTCCCGGCGACTACCACGCCCGTGACGACCACGCCCACCCGCCGACGGCTGCGCAGGCAGCGGTGGGCGACATGGGCGGCGTTCTCATCACGACCCCAGGCCTCAAGCTGCGCGGCATGAACCGCAAGACCGTCATCATCGACGGCACGAAGCCGGGAGCTCCGAAGCCGTGCGACTCCGCCAAGAAGTGGCAGGACTTCGGCGTCACCGGTCCGGGTGGCCACAAGTTCGGCCGCAACGGGATCGTGATCTGGAAGGCGAACGACGTGAGAGTCGACAACCTCACGGTCTGCAACTTCCTCGGTGGCTCCGGCGACTCGGGCAACGAGCTCTGGTGGAACGGCGGGGCGAACTCGGCCAAGATCGGACTGCGCGGCTACTGGTCGCGCTACACGACGGCAACCTCGACCTACTTCGGAGGCGAGAGCACGGCCGCCCGTTACGGGATCTTCTCGTCGCACCCGCCCCC
>JAJYGM010000281.1 GCA_021785095.1 Actinomycetes bacterium | reverse complement strand
GACCTCGGGCGGGGTGCCGACCAGCCAGCTCTGTCGTTGCTGCTCGAGATCCAGGCCGTGGCTCGCCGCGATGCCGGCGGCGCACGTCTCCGCCTCGGCACGGGTCGGCGCGAGCGCGATCTGGCCATGCCACGAGAGCTCGATGTCCGCGACGTCCCTGCCGATCTCGGCGCAGAAGCCCGCGAGGCGGGCGGCTCGCTCCGCGCACCTCTCCGGCGACCCCTGGACGTTCCAGCTGGTCGCGTGCCGTGCTGCTATCCGCAGGCTGCCGCTTCCCGATCCACCGACCATCACGGGCGGATGGGGCGACTGGACCGGCTTCGGCTCGCAGGGGGCGGCCTCGACGCGGTAGAAGCGGCCCTCGAAGGTCGTGCGGTGCATGGTCCACAGGGACCTCACGATGTGCAGCGCCTCGTCCAGGCGCTCGTAGCGCTCCGCCAGCGACGGATATGCCATGCCGTAGGCACGGAACTCCCTTTCCGCCCATGCGGCACCGAGCGAGAACTCGAGCCGGCCCCCGCTGATCTGGTCGACGAGGGCAGCGCTCTTCGCGAGCGTCGCCGGGTCACGGTAGAGGACCCCGTTCACGAGGACACCGATCCGGATCCGCGACGTGAGCGCCGCCATCGCTCCGAGCGTCGTCAGGGTCTCGAAGCTCGGACCGTCGTCCGGTCCGGAGAACGGGAGCAGGTGGTCGAAGGTCCACACCGTGTCGAAGCCGAGAGCCTCCACGTCGCGCAACGCCGACGCGAAGGCGAACCAGGTCGTCCGCTGCGCCTGGAGCTGCACGCCGAGGCGCAACGTCCGACCACGTACGAGCATGACGCCCCCCTCTTCCCGCCGGCACACGACCGTGGCGTGCTCGACGTTCCCGTAAGCTAGCGCCGTGCCGCACGCCCGGGCCGGCTGGACCGGCCGACGACGTCGTGACGCGGGAGGCCCCCGGGAATGGCCCCGGCGCGCGTGACGACCGGCGAGGTGGCCGCCCGTGTCGACGACCTCGAGGGTCTCGCCGTGCGAGCCAGGGCGCTCGCCCGCCCGGGTCGCCGGGCGATCCTCGGCCTCACGGGCGCTCCGGGTGCGGGGAAGTCGACCCTAGGGGCAGCGCTCGTCGACGTCCTCGGCCCGACGTCGGTGCTCGTGCCGATGGACGGCTTCCATCTCGCCGGGCTCGAACTGTCGCGGCTCGGTCGGTCCGACCGCAAGGGCGCGCCCGACACGTTCGACGTCGAGGGCTACCTCGCGCTGCTACGGCGTCTGCGGGCGGGCTCCGGCTCGACGGTCTACGCGCCGGAGTTCCGGCGGGAGATCGAGGAGCCGATCGCAGGCGCGATCGCCGTCACGCCGCACCACGCGCTCGTCGTCACCGAGGGCAACTACCTCCTCGACGAAGGGGCCGGCTGGGCCGACGTGCGCCAGCTGCTCGACGCGGTCTGGTACCTCGACATCCCCGACGACGAGCGCCGGCGGAGGCTCGTCGCACGTCACGAGGCGCACGGCGCCAGCTTGGAGGACGCACGCGCCCACGCGCTCGGCTCGGACGAGCGCAACGCCGAGCGCGTGCGCGGGACCCGTTGGCGAGCTGACCTCGTGCTCGCCTAGAGGATCACCAACCCGGCAACCCTGCCGGGAGAGCACCGGTCGGGGGGCTGTTCTGCAAGATCCCGCCGGGCGCCCCGAGCGACTGGAGCAGCTGGGAGAAGTTCGCGCCGAACGCCGTGGAGTTTCCCCCGGAGAACTGCCCGTAGTCGTGCGCCATCGTCCAGCCCTGACCTGCCGGGTCCGACCAGCCGGTCTCGATCCCGTCCGGGCCCTCGTAGACCGTGCCGAGCACCGTAGCGGGCGTGACCGCTTGCCCGACCTGCACGAGCGGCTCGATATCCTCCGCTGCGTAGACGACGAGGCCCGCGGCCGGACCGTCGGTGAGCCGGTAGCTGATGAACGTGCCTCCGGGCCAGCCCGCGACCGAGGTGCTGAGCACCACGCCGTCGCCGATCGCGTAGATCGGGCCGAAGCCGCTGTAGTCGACACCCTGGTCGATCCTCTCGGGCGAGAGGCCGCCGACGGCGCGCAGCGGGTTCGCATACGCCCCCGGCGCGGCGACGGGCGCCCCTGCCGTCGCGGGCGTGACCGGTGGAGGGGGCGACGCCGCTTGCTGGCTCGCCCGCGCCGCGAGCGCCAGCTCCTGTGACCGCCGGGACGCGATCTCCCGCTGGTACGCGGCAGCGAGCAGCGCCTGGACGTTCCCCTTCACCTGGCGAAGCATCGCCTCGTCTGCCGCGACAGCCGCGCTCGCAAGCCGCCGGTCCGCGGAGAGCCGGCGGAGTGTCGCCGCGGCGCGGAGGCGCTCGCCCTGGAGCGTCGCCCCAGCCACGTACGCCCTGTGCCGGTCGACCTCGAACGTCGTCACCGAGGACTGGAGACTGCCGCCTGCCACGTCGATGTAGACCGCGGCGAGGTCCGCGCTCGGGCTCGACGCGCCCAGCAGCGCGAGGCCAGAGTGGAGGCTCCCGCCTGACACGTAGGCGTCTACCGCCACCCTGCGCAACTGCGCGGCTGCTACCGCCTCGGCGCTGCGGTCGGAGGCGAGCGCCGAGGCGGTCCGTCCGAGCCTCGCACGGATGGCGCCCTCGCTCCGCTGGACCCGGTCGTACGCGCCGACGAGCCGCTGGATCCGGGCGCCCTCGACTGTAAGGTCCTGCTCG
>JAJYGM010000781.1 GCA_021785095.1 Actinomycetes bacterium | reverse complement strand
ATCGCCCGCTCATCCGGAGGATCGGTGCTCGGGCAAGCGATGCTCGGGATGGCGAACGCCATTTACGGTCGAAATGACAATGAGGTCGTGATCGTGGTCGACGGGGGCTCGCAGCCCGATACGGACAAGCCGTTCGCGGTCCATCTCGACCCCGACCATCCTGAGCGCTCCGTCGTCGTGTTCCGAAGCCAACGACCAGACCGCCCTGCGGGGAAGAGCACACGCGGATGACTCGTGCGGTGCGAGTTCGAGCGGCGACCGCTCAACCCTCCCCCGCCGGCCGGTAGTCGCACGTCGGGTCTTCCGCCAGCGGATCGCCCGACCGTGCGTATGCCTGAGCGCGCGATCCGCCGCAGATCTCATTGAGCTCGCAACGTCCGCACCTCCCGTGGTGCGCAGCCGGGTCTCGCAGGGCCTTCAGCAGCGGAGCGTTGGCGTAGAGCTCCGACAGGGGCGTGTCCCGCACATTTCCCACGACGAGCGGCAGGAACCTGCTTGGCTGGACCTCCCCGATGTGGGAGACGAACACTCCGCCGCGACCGTCACCGGCCGCGAGCGGCGCCCGCCCGTGGCCGCCTTCAGGTGCCGGCCAAGAGCCCGCCCTCCTCTCGGCAAGCGGCCATTCGTCGGCGAGCCGGGCGCGTAGTCTCCGGTACAGCGCGCCCGGGGTGCGTTCCGGCGCACCTTGGTCACCGTGCACGAGCAGGCGCCTGAACGAAGGGGCCTCGGTCGTCTCGAGCGGCAGTTGCGGAGCGAGGTCGAACAGGAAGGCAAGGACGTCCTCCGTCTCGGCAGCCGAGAGCGCCTCGCTGGTCGGGGCGCACTCGGTCGGCACCTCGAAGAAGAGGTTCCACATCGCCGCGCGGACCGCGTCGACCAGGCGCGCGATGCCCGGCAGCTCGAACACCGTCGACGCGCGAACGGTCGTGTTCACCTGCAGCCTCAGACCCACCCTGACGGCAGCTCGGCACGCGTCGATGGTCGAGCCGAACGATCCGTCCACGCCCCGGATCCCGTCGTGCGTCGCCGCGCTGGCGCCGTCGATGGAGAACGAGACCGCAGTCGCTCCGCACAGCCGAAGCGTTGCGAGGCTCGACGCGGTCGCACGCGGCGTGCTTGTGACCGAGACCCCGACGGGCAGTCCGGCCCCCGCGGCGTGGACGACGAGCGTCTGGAGGTCGGGTCGCCGAAGCGGATCACCCCCGGAGAAGACCACACGCGGCCTCGGGGCGCCGATCGCCGAGAGATCGTCGAGAACGGCCTCGACCTCTCCCGTCGAGAGCGCGTGCGGACCTTGGCCCGGAACGGTATCGGTCCGGCCGCGCCGACCTGCGAAGCCGCAGTTCATCAGCGCGACGTCGACCAGGAACGGCCGGGCGGCAGAGCCGACGCAGGACTGTCGGACTGTCGACGATGCGATCCGCGCGACGGTCGCCACGTTCTCACGATGAGCCGCGGCGACGGAAGCGGCCAGGGCCGAAGGTCTCAACCGCAGCTCGGAGGGCCGGTGCGGACGCACGAGGAGATTCCACGGTCGAACGGACACTGAGCGACGGCCGGCGCCCCGAGGGTATCGGCGAGGACGAGCCGGCCCAGGGCTGGTAGACCTTCACCATGGAGACTTGGGACGCCATCAGGGCACGGCGCAACGTCCGCCAGTACACCGACCAGCCCGTGACGAGAGCAGAGCTCGAGCGGATCCTCGAAGCCGGACGGCGCGCGCCGTCGTCGACGAACTGGCAGCCGTGGCACTTCGTCGTGGTCACTGACCGTCAGCAGCTCGGCGAGCTCGCGACCGTCTGGCGCGGTGCGGGGCACGTCGCCGCATCCGCCGCGACCATCGCACTCGTGGCAGCCGATCCGGAGGACGACGTGCATGCCCGATTGCTGCAGTACGACCTCGGGCAGGCGACTGCGTACATGATGCTCGCGGGCGCCGACCTGGGAATCTCTTCCGGGCACGCGGCGGTCAGTGACCAGGGTGAGGCCAAGCGGGTTCTCGGCTTCCCTGAGGGCTATTCCTGCCTCTACCTCATCGCGCTCGGCCACCCGGCGGACCGGCCGCTCCGACCGATCGAGCACCCGGACCGACGCCGTTTCGAGGACGTGGTGCACTGGGACCGCTGGTAGGCACCAGGGTGCCCGTCGGACTCGGTGGGCCCCGGGCGCGGCGGCCCGAGGGCGCCCCGGGCACTTCCTGAGGCCCGCGATGGCTCCCTGCGCGCACCGACGTCGACGTCTCGGCCTGCCTGCTGACACCTCCGCCTCGACTGGGCCCATCATGGTCGTGTGAGGGATCGGCGTCCCCGGGGAAAGCTACCCGGCATGGGCCGCGGCTCGGGGACACAGCGTGGGCCACGTGCTCCCTCGCCTGGGGAGCCGAGCCTGCGGGCGCTCGCCGCAATGGAGAGCGCGGCCAGACGGGCCCGCACCTACGACGGCGAGACCGGCCGGGACGAAGGGGACGAGGAGACCGGGCCACGGCGTCTCGTCTCGCGAGCGACGGCGAGCGGCCGACCGTTGCGGGCGAACTACGCCGGGCCGGTCCCGCCCCGGACGTCAGCCTCCACGCCAGGTGCCACACACGTGCCTGCCACCTTGGATCGGGCGTCAGGCAGCCGGCGCCAGGGATGGGGGCTCGAGCGACGGGTCCTCACCGGGCGCCCGCCGCCGCCGGCGCTGCTCATGGGCGCTGCCGGCGTGGTCGTGCTCGCCGCCGCCGGGCTTGGGCTGGTGCTGGCGCTCCGGTCCCCCGCGCACGTCACGCCGCCCGCTTCGAGGCCCACGGAAAGCAGCCCCGTTACGGTCGAGCGGCCGCGGACGCCCAGCCGCTCCACCCACGGCCCCCCGAGCTCGCACCCCGCGCCGGGCCTGACCACGCCGGCGGCGGCACCCCAGCCCTCGCAAACGACGACGTCGACGACGACGGCCGCAGCCCGCGCGGCACCTACCGGCGCGGCGGCACCGATCGGCGCGGCGGCCGGGCCGCTGCTGACGGCCGTCTCACCTGTCTCGGGAAGCGCAGGTCAGCGCGTCGTGGTCCGCGGCTCGGGATTTTTCAGCAGGAACGGCTCCATCGAGGCGTATTTCGGGGGAACCGTCGCACCGACGAGTTGCCCGTCGATGACGGTCTGCACGGTGACGGTGCCCGATCTCGGCAGCCGCCCGGGATCGACGTACCTGAGGCTGTTCACCGAGAGCGGGAGATCGAACGCGCTCGCCTTCTCGTACGGGTAGGGCGAATGGAGCGACGTCACGCCGTCGCGCTCAGGACCGGGGGACCTCCAGCCAGTCCGGGCCCAACTGGTCCACGGAGGGACAGCCCATGAGGACCATCGTCCGGCGCATCTCCGCGCGGAGGATGTCGAGGACTCGCTCCACCCCCAGCTCGCCCGCGGAGGCCAGCCCGAAGAGGTACGGGCGCCCGATCAGCACGGCGCGGGCACCCAGCGCGAGCGCCGCGACCACGTGCGACCCCCTGCGGATCCCGCCGTCGATCAGCACCTCCGCGTCGCCGCCGACGGCGGCGACGACGCCGGGGAGCGCCTGGAGGGTCGCCGGCGCACCGTCCAGCTGACGCCCGCCGTGGTTCGACACGACGACGGCGTCCGCCCCCGCGCCGACCGCCTGGCGAGCGTCCGCCCCCGAGAGGACGCCCTTCACGACGAGCCGGCCCTCCCAGCGGCTGCGCAGGTGCGCCACGTCGTCCCAGGAGAACGGCGACGCGACGGAGCTGAGCAGCCCGCTGCCGTGCCCCGCCGGCCCGGCTCCCCTGCTCGAGAGCCGGATGCCGGTCGACGCGAGCTGCGCCGCCCAGCGCGGGCGCGCCAGGACCTGCACTCCGAGCGGCACCGCGTTGTGCGCATCGACGCGGAGCGGCGGTGCCACCCCGTGGCGGACGTCGCGCTCGCGGTTGCCGAGCGTCGGCGTGTCGACGGTGACCATGAGGACGTCGACGCCCGCGGCGGCCGCCCGGTCGCACAGCGAGTCCGCCTCCCGAAGGCCGGCCGCCGAGTACAGCTGGAACCACAGCGGCGCCTTCGACTCGCTTGCGACCGCCTCCACCGGGCTGCCGGCCACGGTGCTCAGGACCGACACGGTGCCTCTGGACGCCGCCGCTCGGGCCACCCCTGCCGGGCCGTCGGCGTGGAGGAGCCTGACCAGGCCGCAGGGTGCGAGCAACACGGGGAAGTCGATCTCCTTCCCCAGCACCGTGACGCCGAGACGCGGCTCGACGAGCCCTGACGCCATCCTCGGCCGGAACGCCACCGATCCGAACGCGTCCTCGTTCCGGCGCATCGTCACCTCGTCGTCGGCCGCGCCGTCCACGTAGTCGAACACCACGGCCGGCAGCTTCCTGCGCGCCGTGCGCCGGGCGTCACGCACGCTGTGCAGGCGCTGGGCCGAACGAGCGTCTGCGCGCGCGAGAAGGTCGTCGAGCACGCTCACGTGCTTGCCTCGCGACGGTGGACGGTCGTCGCCCCGGACTGGTCGCGCGCCAGCACGACGAGCGTGTCGATGTTCACGTGCGGCGGTCTGGTCACCACGAACGCGATGCAGTCGGCGACGTCTTCTGCGCTGAGGGGTGTCATCCCGCGGTAGACCGACTCGGCGCGTGCCTCGTCGCCGCTGAAGCGGACCGTGCTGAACTCCGTCCTGACCATGCCCGGATCGATCTCCGACACCCTGACCGGGCGGCCGAGGAGCTCCTTGCGCAACACGCCGGAGAACGCGCGCTCAGCGAACTTCGCCGCGTTGTAGCCCGCACCGCCGGCGTAGGGCTCGTAGCCGGCGACGGACCCGACCATGACCACGTGCCCGTTCCCGCTCGCTTCGAGCAACGGGAGGAGCCGCTGCGTCATACGGAGGGTGCCGAGGACGTTCGTGTCGTACATGGCCCGCCATTCGCCCTCGTCGGCGACCTCGATCCGGTCGAGCCCGAGCGCACCCCCGGCGTTGTTGACGAGGACCCGGCACGCGTCGATGCCCGCGCAGAACCGGTCGACCGACGACGCGTCGGTGACGTCCAGCACGGCGTAGCGGGCTCCGATGTCGCCCGCGACCGCACGGAGCCGGTCCTCGCGGCGCGCGCCGATCACCACGTCGAACCCGAGTGCTGCGAGCCGGCGCGCCGTGGCCTCGCCGATGCCGCTCGACGCCCCCGTCACGACGGCCACACCCGCCGCGTCGCGCGTCACTCCGGCCGTCGCCACGTGCGGCACCTTACGCGATGGGAAGGATGCCGACGCACTCCGTCCCGTCGAAGGCGCGCCGGGCCGCGGGCGCGCACGAGACAGCCGCGCTCAGTACCTGCAGGGGTCGTACCAGGGCTGCTCGCCGTCGGCGTTGTAGAGCGCGATCGCAAGCAGGTCCTGGTCCCTCACGGACGCCTGGGAGGGCGGGACGCCGACGAGTGCCGGCATCCCCGCCAGCCCCGCGGCGATGTTCCACGTCTGCTGAGCGAACTGGAACGCACCCATGTACAGGCCTGTCGGTGAGACCGCCTGGTAGTTCCCGCCCGACTCGACCCGAACCACGCAGCTGAGGAACGTGTTCAGCGTGGGCAGCGCACCCGTCACCGATGTCGGGGAGGCCGAGGGGGCCGGGGGGGCCGACGAGGCTGCGGGGGCCGACGAGGCTGCGGTCGTCGCCGGCGCTGCGGTCGTCGCCGCGGTCGACACCGAGCCGGTCGACGCCTTGGAGGCCTTGGAGGTCTTGGAGGCCGCGGAGGCCCGAACGTCCTGCCCGGCAGTCGTCGCCGGCGCCGGCGCCGACGCCGCCGCCGCTTCGCGCGCAGCGATCAGCGCCTGCTGCTGCGCGATCGCAAGCTTGCCGGCCACGCTGGCGCGCTGCTGCGCGAGCTGCCAGTCGGTCGTGCGGGCCGCCGCCAGCGCCGCGTCCGCGCCGCTCAGGTGCCGCCGGGCCGCTGCCGAGACCTGTTGCTCCACGACGGCTTCTGCGTGCAGCGCTCGCACGTCGGACTGGAGCCGGACGAGCGACGAGCCGAGGTCCGCGCTCATCACCTGGTCGTAGACGGCGCTTGCATTGTCAGAGGGAGTGTCGGCGAAGAGCGCGTTCATGCCGTCGACCTGCGTCCCGCCCTCCACGTACGCTTTGACGGCGGCACTGCGCAGCTGCGCGCGGTCTGTGCCGATCCGGTGCTGCAGTGCGAGGAGCCGCGCCTTCAGTCCCTGCAGGCGTACCTCGTCCGCCGCGACGCCCTTCATGTCCGCGGCACGCTGCTGCTGGAACCCGCCGATCTGGAGCTGCTCGAGCAGCATCTGGCGCGAGAGCGCCGCCGCCTGCTCTTTCAGGTTCGCCGGGACGTCGGCACCTGCGGGCGCGCCGACAGAGCACAGCGTCGCGACGAGCAACGCTGCCGCTCCCAGGCTGCACAGAGCGGGCGTCGCGGCTCTCGCCGGCGACACCGAGCCCCGTCGCGCCGACTCCGAACCGGCCGCGAAGCCACGCCTGAAGACGGTCACGGGAACCCTTGTCTAGCGAGAGTTCGCGCCTTCGTCAAACGGGAGAACGCAATTCGACGTGCCCGCATCTTCACGCGATCGCAATGCCAACGCGTTCGCCGCCACGGCGAAGGTTCCCGGAACGCCTGTCGACGCTCGCCGCCGGCGAGCGTCAAGCGGCGAGCAGGCAGACTGGTCGCGTGCCGCGTCCCTTGCACCGCCCCCTTGCGATCGACGCGTCGCACTGGCGCCGGGACGGCCAGCCCAAGGTGCGGTACTCGAATCGATCCGACGCTCTTCTCGCCGCGGACGAGCGATCGAAGGAGTCGGGCACGGAGCTCGGCGTCTACGAGTGCGCGTTCTGCAAGGGATGGCACATGGGCCGGATCGGAGGACGCGCCGGGGACTCCGACGCCTGATCCGCCGCCTGATCCGCCGCATACGGGCCGTCTTCGGCCCCGAACCTCAGCGGTGCCGCGCCGAGGTCCCGAGGGCCCTTCTTCCGTCGAGCTCGCCGCCGTCCGTGCCAGTGCCGCCGTCCGTGCCAGTGCCGCCGTCCGTAGCCGAGCCGGCCGCACGGGCGGCACCGCTCGCATTTCTCTCGACGTACACGTACTTCCCTCCGCGTAGCCACGACGCGCCGGCCGCGACCAGGCAGGCGGCGATGGCGAAGTCGAGCGCCGCGTGCAGCCCGCTCGTGAACGAGCCGGCGATCAGATGGGGGAAGAAGGACCTGTTCGTGAGCGCTTGCGCGCTGGCGGCAGGAAGGCGCGCCAGGACCGAGCTTCCGAGCAGGTGCTGGATGGGGCTGTACCCGAGGAAGGCGGCGAAGAGGACAGAGACGGGAGGGAGCTTGGAGACCTTCACCGCCGCCGCGGCCGGCACGCCGTGCGCGACCAGCCCGTGCTCCAGCGCGCTCGGCAGCGACGAGGAGAGGCCCACGATCATGAGGGTGAAGAAGATCCCGATCGAGAGCACCTGCGCGGAGTTCTGGAACGTGGAGTTCATCCCGGATCCCACGCCCCTGTGCTGGGGCGGCAGGCTGTTCATCACGCCTGCGCGATTGGGCGCTGCGAAGGCTCCCATGGCCATGCCGTTCAGGAGCAGGAGCAGCGCGAACGTCGGGTAGGAGAAGTCGACGGGCAGCGCCTCGAGCAGCACGAAGGTCACCGCGGCGGCGAGCATCCCCCCCGACGCGAACGGCCTCGACCCGAACCGGTCCGAGAGGATCCCCGAGACCGGGCCGGCGAGGAGGAAGCCGCCGGTGAGCGGCAGCATGTAGATCCCCGCCCAGAGCGGGGTCCGGGTGAAGCTGTAGCCGTGCAGCGGGAGCCAGATCCCCTGCAGCCAGATGATCAGCATGAACATCAGGCCACCCCGGCCCACCGACGAGAGGAAGGACGACAGGCTGCCGGCGGTGAAGGCGCGGATGCGGAAGAGCCGCAAGCGGAACATGGGGTCGGCGACCCGCTTCTCGACGAGCGCGAACACGGCGATCAGAAGGACGCCCCCGCCGAGGCAGGCGTCGACGAACGGGCTCTCCCAACCCATGGGCTGCCCGCCGTAGGGCTGGATCCCGTAGCTGATGCCGACCATGAGCGAGACAAGGCCCAACGAGAAGGTGACGTTCCCGATCCAGTCCACCCGGGCGTGCTCGCGCCGGGGCACCTCGCGCAGCCTCGTGTACGCCCAGACCGTGCAGAAGAGGCCCACGGGCACCGACACGTAGAAGATGAGGTGCCAGTCGATCGGTCCGAGCACGCCGCCGAGGACGAGACCGATGAAGGTCCCTGCGATGCCGGTGATCTGGTTGATGCCGAGCGCCATCCCGCGCTGTCCCGCCGGGAACGCGTCCGTCAGGATCGCCGAGGAGTTCGCGATGAGGAACGCCGCGCCGACTCCCTGGAAGAGCCGCATGACGACCAGCCAGATCGCCCCCGACGTGCCGTGCATCCAGGTCACGCCGAGGACGAGCGAGAAGAACGTGTACACCGCGAAGCCCAGGTTGTACATCCGCACGCGGCCGTACATGTCGCCCAGGCGGCCGAGGCTGACGACGAGGACGCTCGTCACGACCATGAAGCCGAGGATCATCCACAAGAGATAGAAGCTGTTCCCCGCTTTCAGCGGATCGATCCCGATCCCCCGGAAGACGTCGGGGAGCGCGATCAGCATGATCGACGTGTCGATCGTGGCCATCATCATGCCGAGCGTCGTGTTCGTGAGGACGACCCACTTGTAGCGGTCCTCCCTGTGGGCGCCGGGCGGCGGGACGGGAGCCCGTCCGACGAGTTCGCTGCCCTCTCCGGGACGCGACGGGGCCGTTCGCCGAAGGGACATGCAGCCAACCTTAACGGGTGTGCTCGGATTCCGGCACCGCCCGGGACGTCGCGGCGGGGCAGCGTCCGAGGAGGACCGGCGATAGCCTGCTCGGTGTGACGACAGACGCAGGGGGCTCTGGGGACCTCGACCTCGACCTCCTCGCATCCTCCCTGCACGCTGACGACAGCGACGTGCGCGTCCTGCTCCGAGCGCTGGTCACGAGGCTCTCCGACGCGCTGGGCGCACGGCTGGCGGTCGAGCGCGCCGGACGGTTCCGCAAGGGCGAGGAGATCCGCCAGCTCTCCATCCGCCTCGGGGACGACCAGTTCGACGCGCTGGTCGATCGAGGCAGCCTGGAATGCACCGTCAGCAGGAGCAGCGGGGGGATCCGCATCCGATCGAGCCGCGTGAGCGTCGACGAGTGGCTTCGTCGGCTCCTGGGTGCCCTCAGCGCGGAAGCCCAGACGACCGAGGCCACGAGGCTCGCCCTCGAGTCGCTTGTGATAGGAAACGGCCCATGACCGAGCGACCGGGCGAGGCCGGAGCGGCCCTCTCGCAGCCCGACGGGGTGGACGGCGCGCCCCTCTCGCAGCCCGACGGGGCGGACGGCGCGCTCCTCCCCGACGGCCTCCCCCGGGACGCCAGCCGACGGCTCGCCGCGCTGGAGGACCGCCCCGGGCACAAGGGGATGTTCACCTCGGACCTCTCCGTGAGCGAGTTCCTCCTGATAAAGGAGGTGGGCTTCCATCCCCTCGGCTTCGTCATGGGAAGCTCGATCTACCACCTCGGCATCCAGACGAGGAAGTGGTCCCAGAGCCAGGAGCTGTCGAAGCTCACCGAGGCGATGTACCAGGCGCGTGAGCTCGCGATGGACCGGATGGACGCCGAGGCCACGGAGCTCGGGGCGGACGGCGTCGTGGGCGTCCGTCTCGACGTCAACTACTACGAGTGGGGCTCGGACACCGCGGAGTTCATCGCGGTGGGCACCGCGGTCAAGTCGGAGGACGGCCGCTCCTACCGGAACCGGCACGGCAAGCCCTTCACGTCCGATCTGTCGGGGCAGGACTTCTGGATCCTGATGCAGACGGGCCACGTCCCGCTCGGGCTCGTGATGGGGACGTGCGTGTACCACATCGCCCACCGCGGGATCGGCCAGACGCTGCGCAGCACCGGGCGGAACGTCGAGCTGCCGAACTTCACCCAGGCCCTCTACGAGGCCCGCGAGCTCGCGATGACCCGCATGCAGGACGAGGCGAACGAGCTCGGCGCCACCGGGATCGTCGGGGTGCGCCTCGAGGAGAAGAGCCACATGTGGGGCGACCACACGATCGAGTTCCTCTCCCTCGGGACCGCGGTGGCGCGCCAGGAGGGAGACCACACGATCCCCCAGCCGAAGACGATCATCTCGCTCGACGGCTGATGGCCGCGGCAGCCGGCGACGGGCTCCCCGAAGCGGCGACGCGTCGCCTCGCCGGGGGCGCGTGGTCGTCGGGGCTCTCCGTCTCGGATTTCGCGTCGTGCCTCGACATGGGGATGGAGCCCGTGGGCTACGTCCAGGGCTACGCGGTCCTGCAGTGGAGCTGGTTCATGGCCACAGGCGGGTTCGGCATGGGCATGGGCGGGCGGTTGGGCGTGGCCGGCGGATGGGGGGTCACGCCGCAGCGCGGCGGGCAGTACGTCGAGCAGTGGCAGTGCCCGCACGGCTTCGTGAGCGCCGAGCACCGCATGTACGGCGCCAACTACGAGCTCACATGGCTGGAGGACAGCTGGGCGTCAGGGTGGGGGCTCGCGACCGGCCGGATGGTCGACGAGGCCAAGGAGCTCGGGGCGACGGGAGTCGTCGGCGTCGTCGACGCCATGCGCCCGCTCGTGGGCGGGACCACCGTCGAGTTCCGCGCGAGCGGCACCGCGGTCGTGGTCCCCGGTGCGCCCCGCCCCGCGACCCCCTTCAGCACGTACCTCTCGGGGCAGCGCCTCGCCAAGCTCATCGAGGCCGGGTTCGCACCGGTCGCCGTCGTCGCCACGCTGAGCGCCGTCCGCATGCTGGGCTACTGCATCACCCACTACCAGCTCGCGGGCAGCACCGCCGGCACCTGGTACGGCTCGGGCGCCGGCGGGGTGTCGGGGGTCGGCCCGGTGGACCAGGTCAACCGGGCCCAAGCCGCGGCCCGGCGCCTCGCCCGTGAGCGCGTCCGGGCCCAGCTGGGCGCAGACGTCCTGCACGGAGCGGCGTTGGAGACCTCGGAACGTGAGATCGGAGAAGGCGACCTGTCGATCCAGTGCACGCTGAAGGGGACCCGGGTCCGCCGGTTCAAGGATTTCGACCCCCTGCCCGACGCGACCCCGGTCGTCCGGCTGGCATGACGGGTCCGGCTGGCGTGAACGGCGAGACCGGCCCGACCGGCGTGTCCGGCGAAGCCCGGAAGTCGCGGTCATGACGCTTCGCGACGAGGTCCGCCAGGCGGTCGCTGCAGTCGGGTCCCCCGCACCTCATGCGGGCGGCGCGGGCGGGGCCAAAGGGACCACCTCGGATCTCACGATCGACGAGACGCTCCTCCTGCACTCGGCTGGGTGGGAACCGGTCGACCTCGTCTACGGCATCTCGTGGTGGTCGATCCCCTGGGGGGTGTGGCAGTGGACCACCGGAGAGGTGCAGGAGGCCTCGACGGCGTTCACCGGGGCGGTGGACCACGCCGCGAAGCAGCTCCGCCAGTCTTGCGAGCAGTCGGGCGGCTCAGGGGTGCTGGGCGTCGAGGTGGGCGTGCGGGTGTCGTCGCACCACGTCTCCATCGAGCTGACGGGCACCGCGGTGCGCCGAACGGGGGCGGACTCCCACCGCTTCGAGTTCGTCTCGGACCTCTCTGCTCGTGACTTCGTCCTCCTCACCCGCGCCGGGTGGTGGCCCCTCGGCCTGGCCGCCGGCGCAAGCTTCGTGATCGCCCCCCGCCGGACCGCCAGAGAATGGGCCGCCCAGCAGGGACAGAACGTCGAGCTGCCGAACCTCACCCAGGCGCTCTACCTGGCGCGTGAGCGTGCGATGGAGCGCATGCAGCAGTCGGGCACCGCGTTGAAGGCGGAGGGCATCGTCGCGGTCAAGCTGCGCGAGGGCCGGGCGAGCTCGAGCGCACGGGTGATCCAGTTCGTCGCGATCGGCACGGGCGTCCACCTGCGGACATCCGCGCACAGGACCGTGTCCCCGGAGCTGGTGGTCCCGCTGGACGAGCAGGTCCGGGCGTTCGACGTGAAGGGCCTCCGCCGCGCGCCCGCCGGGAGACGGTCCGGCGGCGGTCCTGAACGGACCTGAGCCGGTTCGACTCCGGGGCCGAGGGCCCACCGGGTTCGCGGGTCTCGAGCCGTGGATCGAACGTGGCTCAACGAGGGCGCCGGCCCGCCTGGTTGATGAGCTGGGTCGCCGCGCCCCGGAAGTACTCGGCCATCTCGGCCTCGTCCCCTGGGTCGATCCCCCGCTCGGCCAGCGCAGCGAGCATGAGGCGGAGCCACGCATCGCGCTCGGCGAGCCCGATGGCGAACGGCGCGTGCCGCAACCGCAATCGAGGATGCCCACGACGCTCGTCGTAGGAACGCGGCCCGCCCCAGTACTGGACGAGGAACAGCCGCAGGTGCTCGTTGGGCACCGCCAGGTCGCCGGGGTACAGCGGGCGGAGCACGGGGTCGGACGCGACCCCCTCGTAGAAGCGGTCCACGAGCGCCTCGAAGAACGCCTCGCCGCCGACTCGCTCGTACATCGTCGAAGCCATGGAGGGGACGGTAGACGCCATGGCTCAGGTCCGGCACGTGCGAGGGAGCGAGCACGCCGGAGCGCTTACACTCTTGCGGGCGCGACCGTGGCGGCGCGTCGTTCTGCGGCCGTAGTTCAATGGCAGAACCTCAGCCTTCCAAGCTGATGATGCGAGTTCGATCCTCGTCGGCCGCTCTCCCGTCTTCCTGGCAGAAGAGTCACGCGGCCTGTCGAGACCTCCCTCGATCCTCTTTCCTACGCGATGCGTGCAGCAGGCCCCCCGCTTCGCCGTCACCCCTGGCCGGCCATCGCTTTCGCGATGGCGCTCGGCCATCGGGTCTCGAAGTCGATGATCCGCACATCGGTGGGGGTGACGACGACCCTGGCCCAATCCTTGATCAAGCCACTCGCCTGGTCTACCCACGCCGATCCCTGCTCGGGGCCGAGGTAGCGCTCAGCCGCCAGCGCGTACTCCGGCACCACGTTCGACATGTGCTCCATCTTGGCTACCCCGCGGACGATGAGCGCGTGGTAGGGCCACGTGTTGGTGTCGATGGTGAGCGCGACCTCGGGACGGGCTTCGAACGCCTTCACCTTCGGCGCCGTGCCCGGGGTGCCGAGAACGATCTCTCGGCCATTCCAGTGGAACCAGATGGGTACGGCCCGCGGCGTCCCGTCCGTCCAGATGTACGC
>JAJYGM010000453.1 GCA_021785095.1 Actinomycetes bacterium | reverse complement strand
GGCACCGTCCTACGGGTCGGTCCCAGTCGAGCCGGCGAACTCCTTCGCCGACTCGACCGAGAAGAACTTCCCCTACCCCTTCAGCGTCGCGACCGCGGAGGCGAGCCTGAAGGCCCACGGCTGGAAGATCGTGCCGGGCGGCACCTCCACCTGCATCGACCCGACGAAGTGCGGTGCAGGCATCAAGATGAACCAGCCGCTCACCTTCAACCTGCTCTACCTGACGGGTTCGGACACCATCGCCTCCTCGATGCAGAACCTCCAGTCGGTGGCTGCGTCCATCGGGATCAAGATCAACCTGTCGACGGGCACGTTCAACGAGGTGATCGGTGCGGCCGTGCCCTGCACGCCGAGCCAGGCGACCTGCAAGTGGGAGATTGCCAACTGGGGCGGCGGCTGGGTCTACTCGCCGGACTTCTACCCGACGGGTGGTGAGCTCTACTACACCGGTGCCGGCTCGAACGCCGGGAGCTACTCGAACTCGAAGATGGACGCCCTGATCAACGCCACCCACACGACGTCGGCAGCCAACGCCCAGGCGGCGCTCGACGCCTACCAGAACTACGTCATCCAGCAGCTGCCAGTGATCTACCAGCCCTACCCGGGCACGATCGTGGCGTGGAGCAAGAGCCTGGGTGGCGTGAGCCTCAACCCCTACGACTACCTCGACCCGGAGTCCTGGTACTTCACGAAGTAGACGAGGGCGAGCGTCTGCTCGTGGTCGCGCTGGCGGCAACACCGGGGTGTGCGAGATGCTGGACGGAGGAGATCCGAACGGCGCTCGCACCCCCGGTGAGCCGTCGGTTGCCCGAGGTGGCTCGGTCCGGCCGGCGGCAAGGTTCCGACCGATGAGGAGCGACCAGCGCACAGGACGTGGCGGGCGAGTCCTGGCGGGCGTCCGTCGCCCGAAGGGCAAGGCGATGGACCTGGTCGGCACCATCGGGCCGGCGGCGGGTGAGTCGAGGGGAGGAGGACCGGCGTGACGGGCTACTTGATCCGTCGAGTGCTGCAGGCGATCGTCGTCGTGATCGGTGTGACGATCATTGCGTTCATCCTGCAACACGCGATCCCCGGGAGCCTCGCGCGCTCGATCATCGGCCCCCGGGCGACGCAGGTCGAGATCGACGCGTTCAACCGGCAGTACGGGCTCGACCACCCGGTCTACGTCCAATACCTGTACTTCTTCTGGCAGCTGCTCCACGGGAACCTCGGGGAGTCCTACAAGCTGAACCAGAGCGTCGATTCGATCATCATCCACGAGATCCCGAAGGACCTCCTGCTGGTCGGGACCTCCCTCGTGCTGTCGGTGTTGATCGCGGTCCCGATCGGGATCGCACAGGCCGTCAAGCGGAACAAGCCCGTGGACCACGTGGCGACCGGCACCTCCTTCTTCCTCTACTCGATGCCGTCGTTCTGGCTTGGCATCATCCTCATCGACTTCTTCGCCATCACCCTGCACGTGCTGCCGCCGGAGGCACCCCAGGGGGCGACGATCACGCAGGTGTTGGCGGACTGGCAAGGCTTGATCCTGCCGATCGCGACACTCACGCTCGTGAACTTCGCGCTCTTCTCGCGGTACATGCGCTCCTCGGCGATCGAGACGCTCGCACAGGACTACATCCGCACGGCGCGAGCGAAGGGGCTGTCGGAACGAGCGGTCCGCGCTCGGCACCTCCTGCGCAACTCGCTCATCTCCATCGCCACCCTGGTGGGACTCTCGCTCCCGGCGATCATCACGGCCGGGCTGGTCACCGAGGCGGTCTTCAACTTCCCCGCGACGGGCTACCAGTTCTTCCTGGCCGCCCAGAACAACGACTACCCGATCGAGCTCGGGATCACCGTGCTGGTGGGGGTGGCGACGGTTGTCGGCAACCTGCTGGCGGACATCGCATACGCGGTCCTGGATCCCCGCGTGCGCTACAACTGAGCCGAGGAGGGGACATGGCGGTCATCGGGATCCCGGACATCGGCGATGTCGCCGAGCCACTCGCCCCGGAGGGTGGGCAGGCGACCTCGGGTGGGAGCGCCTGGCGGATCGTGCTGCGCACGTTCGTCGAGAACCGCCTCGCGGTGATCGGGATCGGGTTGGTCGTCCTCGTGACGCTCTTCTGCTTCGTGGGGCCGCTGATCTACCACACGAACCAGGTGCTGGCGGTCAACCTCCTCGGAGCGAACAAGCCGCCTTCGGCCTCCCACCCGCTCGGCACCGATCCGAACGGGTTCGACATCCTCGGCCGGCTCATGGTTGGGGGGCAGAGCTCCCTCGAGATCGGTTTTGCCGTCGGCATCGTGGCGACCACGATCGGGGTGCTCTGGGGGGCGATCTCGGGGTTCTTCGGCGGCATCGTCGACGCGGTCATGATGCGCATCGTGGACGTGCTGCTCGCGATCCCGGCGCTGTTCATCTTCATCTACCTCGCGACCGTGATCCGACCGACCATCGGAATCCTGATCGGCATCCTCTCGCTCATCGGCTGGCTCGGGCCGGCCCGGCTGGTGCGGGGTGAGACGCTCTCCCTGCGGACCCGGGAGTACGTGCAGGCGGTCCGGGTGATGGGTGGCCGCTCCTGGCGCGTCGTGCTCCGCCACATCGTCCCGAACACCATCGGGACCATCGTGGTCAACGCGACCTTCCAGATCGCCGACGCGATCCTGGTGCTCGCGACGCTCTCGTTCCTCGGGTTCGGGCTGCCGCCACCGGCCAGATCGG
>JAJYGM010000360.1 GCA_021785095.1 Actinomycetes bacterium | reverse complement strand
TCGGCGATCTGGAAGGTGCCCGTCACCGGGCCGGTCAGGGCCTGGGGCGTGAACCTCGTCGGCGATGCACAAGCTGACCGCAAGGCCCATGGCGGCCCCGACAAGGCCCTTTACACCTACGCCGGAGAGGATCTCGAGTGGTGGAGCGGCCAGCTCGGTCTCGAGCTCGGACCGGGGAGCATGGGCGAGAACCTGACCACCAGCGGCCTCGACCTGTCAGAGGCGGTCGTCGGCGAGCGCTGGGAGGTGGGGAGCGTGGTCCTGCAGGTCACTCAGCCGCGTATCCCGTGCTACAAGCTCGGCATCCGCATGGGAGACGACCGGTTCCCCGAACGCTTCGCCGATGCCCGTCGCCACGGCGTCTACCTGCGGATCCTCGCCGAAGGGGCGCTCCGAGCCGGTGACGAGATCCAGGTCGTCGAACGTCCCGCGCACGGGTTCCGGGCGGTCGAGGTGGCCCACATCTTCTACGACCAGCGCCATCGGGCCGCCGAGCTTCTCTGCGTGCCTGAGCTCGCGGCTTCCTGGCACCACTGGGCGCGCCGGGTGCTCGCCTCGGAGGGGTAGGGGCGGTGCCAGAGCGCCGAGCGTCTTGTCGTAGCTCGGGGAAGTGCCAGGTCCTCGCCGCGTGTCAGCCGGCGGGGGCGGCGGCTGCCTGGGCCTCCGAGACCAGTCCCTCGGATCGCATGGTCGGCTCGTCTCGGTCCGCCCTCGGAGCCGATCCTCCCCGACGAGCAGCCGGCAGGAGCCGTGATGCGTGCAGTGCGGCAGTGACCACCCAAAGGGCGAGGGTGGCCCCGGCGGTTGCCTGGCCGACGCCGCTGACGGCCGGGACCCCCAACATCTTGCCGCTGGCGAGCGCGCCGAGGGCGAACACGGCGGTGGAGAAAGTGGGCGTCCAGGGGGCTGCGCTCATGATCCGGCGGTTGCGTGCGAGCGATCGCACGCTTGCGACCACGATCGGCACCGCGAGGATGGCGGCAAGCGACCAGGTGGCCCCCGCCACGGCGTGACCGGCTGCGACGTCGCCTGGCGGGAGGAGCGCTCGGGCGGCGGCGAGCACATGCCCGATCGCTGCCGCACCGAGCCCACCGCAGCCGGCCGCGATCCACCACAGCACCCGGTGGCTCTGGCCGAGACCCCGACGTCGGACGGCCCGTGCCGTGCTAGCCACCACTGCCCAGTAGCCGACCACGCCGAGGCCGGCCGCCAGAAGCGCCAACCACTGCAGCAGGTCCGCCATCACACCGACCGCCTGCCCGCTGTACGCGGCGGCGGCGATGCCTGCTCCGAGGAGGGCGGCAGGGGCGAGGAACCAGCCGCCGTCGGCGGCCTCGGGCCGGTCCCGGCGGGTGACCGACACGACGAAACGGCTGACGAACACGGCGCCGCTCAGCCACGAAAGGACCAAAAGGGCGACCCCGAGCGCGTTGGCGGGTCCCGACTGCATGCTGAGGCCGGTGGCGACCACCGCCAGGCCGAGGGGCACGGTGAGCACGCCGGCATGCTCGACGGGCGGACCGATCTGCGCCCAGGCCGACAGCGGGAGGCTGAGCTCACGGCGATGGCGGATGAGGCCCCGTCCGGCGATCCACGCGGCCTCTCCGACCGCCAGCCATACCAAAGGGCGCGCGGCGCCTGGGAGGCCCACGATGCCCGCCAGCTGTCCCGCGCCGCCGGTCGCCATCACGGCCCCATAGGCGAGCCCATGGCGCAGGGCCCGGGGCCGCGGCCGCTCGGGCGACCCGTCGGGCTGGTTCGTGACGAGCGAGCTCACCGGGTGCCGCTCGCCACGATCGCCGGCACCTCGTCGGACGCGGCGCGTTCGAGTTCGAAGCGGAGGTGCCCTTCGGTCGGGGACTAGATGGGCAAGAACGCCGCCTCGCGGAGCCGGCGGGCGGTCGGGCTCGAGGCCTGGTACCCGGCGCCGCCCGCTACCCGCAGCTCGAGGTCGACCGCTCGCTGGGCCATCCTCGCCACGTCCAGGCGATGCGCCACCACCGTAGGCGTCGGCTCCCCGTCCTCGATGAGCTGCCGGTGGCGGGCCCTGAGCACGTCGAGGTCCGAACGGAGCCGGAGGTGCTCGCGTCCAAAGGCAGCGAAGCTCCGTTCGAGCCGGGCCTCGGCACCCTCGAGGGCGGCGCGAGCAAGCCCCAGGCAGAACGAGCTCTGCAGGAGGAGGAACCGCGGCTTGACCGCCCGCAGGTACGGCTCGAAGTCGCTGCTCACCACCTGGGAGGGGTCGAGCACCACGCCCTCGAACCGCAGGCTCGACGAGCGCGTGGCGCCGAGGGCAAGGAGCTCGAGCGGCGTCCCGGCGTGCACCCCAGGAGCGTCCGACGCGATGGCGAGGACGGCCCGGGATCCATTCGGGCCCGCCGCGCCCACCACCACGAGAACGTCCTGGGGGAAGAGGTTGGACGCCCAGCGCACGGCGCCGTCCACTACGAGCGACGCCCCCTCGTGGCGGAAGGCGACGCCGAGATCGGCCAAGCCCACCAGGTGCTGCATCGCCGGTGCCATGGCGGTCGACCCGGTCCTCTCGGCCCGACGAAGCCGCGGCACCTCGGCCTGCAAAGCCGGTGAGTCCGAGAGCGACAGGTACTCGGCCACCATCGTGTGCGCCCACGCGCTGAACGCCGAGGCGAGGCAGTATCGGGCGATCTCCTCGATGACAACGCAGCTCGTGGCGAGATCGGGGGGGGCGAGCAGGC
>JAJYGM010000442.1 GCA_021785095.1 Actinomycetes bacterium | reverse complement strand
GTCGCCGCTGTCAAGAAGACACTCTCGGGCTGGCAGCACCTGAACCCATACGCGAACTTCGTTCCCCAGACGTGGTACGTGCGCAAGGCGGGCTAATCGATGCCGCGCCCTGAGCTTGTCCCCATCGGCGAGCTGCCGCCCCTCGGCGTCGTGCCGAAGCGGATGATCGCACAGGTGGTGCGCCAGGAGCGTTTCGGTGATCCCTGCGACGCCTTCCAGATCGAAGAGGTCCCCGTCCCGGAGCTGGCTCCGGACGAGGTGCTTGTCGCGGTGATGGCAGCGGGGGTCAACTACAACAACGTGTGGGCTGCCCGAGGAGTTCCGATCGACGTGATCGCCATGAGGCAGCGCGCCGGCATGCCATGGGACTTCCACGTCGGAGGGAGCGACACGTCGGGCATCGTCTACGCGCTCGGCGCCGACGTGCGCTCCGTATCGGTCGGCGACGAAGTCGTGGTCCATCCTGGGTGGTGGGACCCGAAGGACTCCTGGGTCGTGGCCGGCAAGGATCCGATGCTGGCCCCGTCTGCCAAGATCTGGGGCTACGACGCGCTCGCCAACTTCGGGTCGTTCGGGCAGTTCGCCGTCGCGCAGGAGCACCAGGTGCTCGTGAAGGCGCCGCGGCTCACCTGGGAGGAGGCGGCCGCGCCCACGCTCGTCGGCACGACCGCCTACCGGATGCTCCACGGCTGGCCGCCGCACACCGTCCAGCGGGGCGACGTCGTGCTCGTATGGGGTGGCTCGGGCGGGGTCGGCTCGCAGGCGATCCAGCTCGCAGCGCTCGCAGGCGCGACGCCGGTCGCAGTCGTGTCCGACGCGAGCCGGGGCGAGTACTGCCGGGAGCTCGGGGCCGTCGGGTTCATCGACCGTACCGAGCTGCACCACTGGGGCGTGCCGCCGCACTGGGACGACGCCGACGGGCAGAAGGAGTGGCTCGCGGGTGCGAGGGCGTTCGGTTCGCGCATATGGGAGATCCTGGGAGAGCGGCGCAATCCGAACATCGTCGTCGAGCACCCCGGAGAGGCCACGTTGCCCACCAGCGTCTTCGTCTGCGAACGAGGAGGCATGGTGGTGACCTGCGCTGCGACCACGGGCTACTCGGGCGTTGTCGACCTGCGCTACCAGTGGGTCTTGCAGAAGCGGCTTCAAGGTTCCCATGGGTCCAACGACGAGCAGGCGGCCGCCTTCAACAACCTCGTCAGGGACGGCTCGGTCAGTCCCTGCCTCGGCGAGGTGCTCCCCTTCGACCGGCTGCCCGCCGCCCATCAGGCCATGACAGAGGGACAGGAGGTCTTCGGGAACCGGGTCGTCCTGGTCGGCGCGTCGCGTGAGCGGCTCGGCGCGACTCCCTGAAGAGGTTCGGACTGTGAGCGATCGCATCGAGTACGAGACCATCGAGTGGGCTCGGGACGGGCAGGTCCTGACGCTGACGCTCAACAGGCCCGAGCAGATGAACGCCCTTTCCGAACAGCTCGAGGCGGAGCTCCACGGCGCGTTGCGAGCAGCGGTGAAGGACGACGAGGTGCGCGCGATCGTGCTGACCGGAGCGGGAAGGGCGTTCTGCGCGGGCTACGACATCTCCGACGAGAAGACGTCCGAGGCTCCTCCCCGCACCAGGGACGTCGTCATGCGCTCGTGGAACGTCAACACCTCGACGGCGAGCAAGCATCTTGCGCTGATGCGGCTGGAGAAGCCGATCATCGCGGCGGTCAACGGATGGTGCTTGGGCGGGGGGATGTGGTACGCGCTGTGCTGCGACATCACGATCGCATCCGACCGGGCGGTCTTCGGTCAGCCCGAGGTGCGCGAGATCCAAGGGTCGACCTTCCTCCTCGCCGCTCTCGCCGGGTGGAAGCACGCGCACCGCTACGCGCTCACCGGCGACCATTTCGACGCCCGGGAGGCTGAGCGGATCGGCATCGTGAACGAAGTCGTTCCCCACGAGGAGCTGATCGACAGGTCGACGGCCCTCGCACGGCGGATCGCCCTTCTCCCCCCTGACTCGGTGCGCATGAACAAGCTCATCACCAACTTCGGCTTGGAGGCGATGGGACTGCGGGTCGCCCTCGAGGTCGGGGGGATCCTCTCCGCAGTCACGCAGTCCTTCGGTGACGCTCCGGAGCTGGACGAGCTCAACCGGGTCCGGGCGGCCGAAGGGCTGGCAGCGTCGCTCAGGCTCCGGGACACCCCGTTCCTCCCCGAGCCCGGAGGTCCTCGCAGCCGGTCGCGGTGAGCTGCCGCGTTCTCACGCAGCCTCAGCACATCGCCTTGGACTCGAGTCGCTCGGCGTCTCGAGTCGCTCAGTGCGCCGGAGGACGCGCTGCTACGCCAGGCGTGTTCCGGCGGTGATCTGGGCGAAACGTTCGAAATTGGCGACGAAGCGCTCGACGTCGCTGTCGTCGTGCTGCACCGAGAGCAGCCACTGCTCCGTCTTGCCCCAGGGAGGAAGGAAGACCCCGCCGTTGTGCTGGCAAAGCCAATGCAAGTGGTTGTAGCGACCGTCGATGGCGAGGAAGTCGCGGTAGTTACGCACTGCGGAGGTGGAGAAGGTGACGCACCCCTTGGCGCCGACCGACACCACGTGGGCTGAAAGGCCACTGCGCTCGATCGCTGAGGAGAGGGACTCGGCGATGCGCTCGCGCAAGCGACTGAGCCGCTCGTACGCGTCGTCGGTCGCCACGCGCTCGAGCATTGCGCGAGCTGCTGCCATGAGAT
>JAJYGM010000314.1 GCA_021785095.1 Actinomycetes bacterium | reverse complement strand
GATGATGTCGCCAAGGCCGCGGCCGCACGGCTCGCCTAGCCTGGGCGGACGCCACTCGACTCGTACCGCTCCAAGCGTGATCCGGCGCGCACTCCCGAGCCGGTGCCGCCCGTCGGTGCAGCGGTCGGTGAGCGCCGGAGCGGGGCACCGACCTTCGTGATCCAACAGCACCGCGCACGCCGGCTCCACTGGGACCTGAGGCTCGAGCGTGACGGCGTCTACGTGTCGTGGGCGGTGCCCAGGGGCCTCCCCGCCGACCGGGCCACCAACCACCTCGCAGTGCGCGTCGAAGACCATCCGCTCGAGTACGGCTCGTTCGAGGGCACCATCCCGGCAGGCGAGTACGGCGCGGGCGAGGTCACGATCTGGGACGAGGGCACGTACGAGGCGACGAAGTGGACCGACCGGGAGGTGAAATTCCGCCTCCGCGGGACTCGGGTCGACGCACGGTTCGTGCTTTTCAAGACCCGAGGCGACGACTGGATGATCCACCGCGAGGACCCGACGTCCGAAGGCTGGGAGCCGCTTCCCGAGCTTGTCAGGCCCATGCTCGCGGTCCCGGGTGCCCTGCCCGAAGAGCGCGGCGCCGACTGGCGCTACGAGTTCAAGTGGGACGGGGTCCGCACGATCGCGTACGTCCAGAGCGGACGCGTCCGCCTCGTCTCACGCGCCGAGCGCGAGCGGACCGCGGCCTATCCCGAGATCGGCAAGCTCGGCGACGTGCTCGGCTCGCGTCAGGCGGTGCTCGACGGCGAGATCATCGCCCTCGGCCCAGACCGACGGCCGAGCTTCGAGGCGCTCCAGCCACGGATGTTGGTGGACGACGCCGCGCGCGCACGCCGCCTCGCTGCGACGGTGCCGGTCACCTACATGATCTTCGACCTCCTGCACCTCGACGGGCTGTCGACGCTCTCGCTGCCGTACGTCGAGCGGCGCCGGCTGCTCGACGGCCTCGGGCTCGCAGGCGACCGCTGGAGGGTCTCCCCTTCTCACGAGGGCCCGGGCGTCGACCTCCTCGCCGCAGCCGAGGCTGGCGGCCTCGAGGGGGTGGTCGCCAAGCGCGCCGACAGCCCGTACCGGCCTGGCAGGCGCAGCGCCGACTGGGTCAAGGTGAAGCTGGCGCGGACCCAGAGCGTCGTGATCGGCGGCTTCACGGAGCCGAAGGGCTCGCGAGCGGGATTCGGCGCGCTGCTGGTCGGGATCCCCGGCCCCGAAGGGCTCGTCTACTCGGGACTCGTCTACTCGGGAAAGGTCGGGACCGGGTTCAGCGACGCGGCGATCGCCGGGCTCCTCACCCGGATGAGGCCCCTTCGCCGCACCGGCACGCCGTTCTCGACGCCCGTGCCGGCCGCTGACGCCGCGGGCGCCACGTGGGTGGAGCCGCAGCTCGTGGGAGAGGTGCGCTTCAGCGAGTGGACGCGCGCGGGCCGGCTGTGCCAGCCGTCGTGGCTGGGGCTCAGCGACGTGCGTCCCGGCGACGTGGTCCGCGAGGCCTGACCCAGGCGTCCGGTGGGCCCCGAGACCCCGACGGCGACGGAGGTGGAGGGGCGCCACCTCGCGCTCTCCAATCTCGGCAAGGTCCTCTTTCCGGAGGCCGGGTTCACGAAGGCCGACGTCATCGACTACTACGTGCGGATCGCGCCGGTGCTCCTGCCGCACCTGGCCGGCCGTCCGGTCACCTTCGTGCGCTGCCCCGACGGGGTGGGCGGGGGGTGCTTCTTCGAGAAGCGGCTTCCGCGCGGCGCCCCGGAGTGGCTCCGGGCCATCGACGTCCCGCGCTCGAGCCGCGTGGACGCGCCGGCGATCCACGCGCCGGCGATCGCCGATCTGCCCTCGCTCGTCTGGGCCGCCAACCTGGCCGCGCTGGAGCTGCACGTGCCCCTCTGGCGGGTCCGGCCGCCCGGCGAGCGCGGGCGGTTCGACCAGATGGTCTTCGACCTCGACCCTGGCCCGCCGGCGACGATCGTCGAGTGCTGCGCCGTCGCCCAGGTCCTGGTCGACGTCCTCGCCGAGAAGGGGCTCTCGACCGTCCGCCCGAAGACGAGCGGGAAGAAGGGCCTCCAGCTCTACGTGGCGCTCGAGCCCCCTCGCACCCCCGAGTCGGTGCGCGAGGAGGCGATGAGGATCGCCCACGCCGCCGAGCGCGACCACCGGGACCTCGTCGTGGCGAAGATGCGCAAGGACCTCCGCCCGGGGAAGGTCTTCATCGACTGGAGCCAGAACGTGCCCGCGAAGACGACGGTCGCCGCGTACTCGTTGCGGGCGCTCGCCCGGCCATCGGTCTCCACCCCCGTCACCTTGGTCGAGGTTGCCGCATGCGCGGCCGGCGGCGACCCGCAGGCGCTCCGGTTCGGGCCCGAAGAGGTGCTCGCCCGCGTCGAGCGGCTCGGCGACCTCTTCGACACCGGGTGAGCGGGTCCGGCTCCGGGTCCCGCCGGGCGTGGTCGTGGGACCGACGACGAGGGCGCCGCCGCCGTTCGGTCCCGCCGCGCGGACCTTTGGCCCTACCGTGCGGGCGGGGCGGCGGAAGGCTGGCGTTGGAGCGGCACGCCGGCTCGCAGAGGCCGGCCTCGAATGCCGCTCCGCCGGGCCGGGTGAAGAGGAGGCCGATGTCCGAGTACGTGCGCTTCTTCGAAGAGATCGGGGCCGGCGACGTGCCCCTCGTCGGGGGCAAGAACGCGTCGCTGGGGGAGATGTACCGCTCGCTCGCCGCCC
>JAJYGM010000642.1 GCA_021785095.1 Actinomycetes bacterium | reverse complement strand
CGCGGCTGAGCCGCGCCTCGGGACCGGCGGCGATCGCGACGCGCTCGGGAACGACCCCCCAGATCGGCACCTTCTCGGACTCCCACCACGCGAACGCCTGCGCGAGGTCGTTCGTGCCCAACCGGGCCGCGCATATCACCACGCCGTAGGGGGTCTTCTCGGGCACCATCTCGACGGTCACGGCCACGCGTGAGTACTCCACGCCGCCCGCACGCGTCGGGATGACGACGGCGTCCGCCCGCTCGATCGCCGCTCGGACGATCCGTTCGTCCCCTGGCGGGGTGTCCACCACCGCCACGCCGTCGTGGCGATCCATCGCCCTGGCCACGGTCCGCTCCGAGGGCGCCTCCACCAGGTCGACCCCTTCTATGGGGAGCGCCTCGAGCCACTCTGCGGCCGACGCTTGGCGATCGGCGTCGACGAGCAGCACCGGACCGAGGCCCCGCTCGACGGCGGAGACGGCGAGGTACACGGCGGTGGTGGTCTTGCCGACCCCGCCCTTCACGTTGCTTACGACGATGTTCACGGGGGCAGCGAAAGCCTACCTGCTGCGGGTCCCAAGGGCAGTTGGCGAGGGCGAGGGCCGCGTACCGGCGTACGGCTCGGGCCGAAGGGGCCGGGCGCCGCCCCAGCTTCCCAGTGGCGTCGGGCAGCGTCGCCCAGCTCCAGCAGCTCCTGCACGCGTACAGCGAGGCCAAGGTGCACGAGGTCGTCGTCCCGGGCTGGAACCTCGGCACGGGAGCCGCGAGGCATGACGCGAAGGACCGCTTCATCGAGGAGGTCGCCGCGCCCCTCCGGGAGGGCCGAGCTCGCCACGGTCGACGGTCACATGCGACCGAGGCAGCGTAAGCTCCAAGCGGTCGCCGAGAGCGGCGGGCAAGTGGTGGCCGAGACCGACGGGCAGGTGGTTGTCGATGCCATCAGGACATTTCGAGCACTACGCGATGTACAGCCACTCGCACATCGCCCCGTGGATCGGACCCATCGCCCTGCTCGCGCCGCTGCTGGTGCTGGCCGTCCTCTCCGTCGTGGTCACGGGAGGGCAGTGGGCGGGGCGATGGTGCGACGCACGCCGGAGCAGGTCGAGAGCCGCCGCGAGTCCTGCGGGCCCCAGTCGAGGCGACGGCGCGGGGCGCATGGCTCGGGCTGGCGACGCCGTTCATGGCGCAGCGGTGCTCGCGTCAGATCTCGATCGCGACCGCACCGTCGACCGTCTCTCCGAAGCGGTCGGCGACGGCCGCCTGAGCTTCGAAGAGGGCACCGCGCGCATCGACGTCGCGCTCCGGAGCCGTCATCTCCGCGAGCTCGCGGGCCTCGTCGCCGACCTGCCGGCCCTCCAAGCGGCATCCAACGTGCCGGCGCCGCATGCCGTACACGGGCGGGCGCTCGTAGGCGGCGCGACCCTCGTCGTCCTTGCGGCCTTCACTGTCCAGATCACGACCGGGCTGTGGGCGCTGTGGCCGCTCGCCGTCGCCTCGGTGGCGGCGGCAGCGCTCCTGTCACGCCGCTGAGCGGCGGTCATGCCCTACCGCAGCGCATCTCGATCGGGTCGTCGAGGTTCCCGTCGATCGAGTCGAGGCTGAGCCGTCGGGCGCACCGAGCTGGGGGCTTGCGAGCACGTCCCGACCGGTCTCTGGGTGGTCACCCACTTCTCGGCGAGCTCTTGCACCAGTTCGAGCGCCGAAGCGACCGGGCAGTAGAGGCGGATGACCGCCGCCAAATCCGCCACGCCCCCTCGCCACGCCCCCTCGCCACGCCCCCTCGCCACGCCCCCTCGGCCTCTACCTGGCAGCCACGAGAACAAGAATGGGCCTGATGCCGAGCACGGCGAGCCGTTCCCAGCGATCCCGCAGCGAGTCCAGGCCAGCGGTGGTCCTGAGAGCCAGCCGTCGGCGACGAGCGATAGACCGGTGAGGAACCGGCAAGGAGACGCAGATGCGCACCGCAGGACCGGACCTTCCGAGACGACGCCCGCTTGGTCGCGCAGCCCATCTTCGAGGGCGCGGGGCGCTCGGAAGGTCCCGGTAGCGGTGACGCTCCCCACGCGGCCTCTGGGAAGGACCGGGGTCGAGGTCACGAATCTCGGCTACCGGGCGATGGAGCTGCGTGGCCAGCCACGAGGGCCGGCGATGAGCGACGAGGGCAAGGCGCGGTTCATCGGGACGTCGGGCACCCTGCCCGACCATCTGGCGATGGGCACGTTCGACGTCTTCCAGATCCCCTACTCGCTCGTCCAGCGGGACCACGAGGACCTGATCAGCCAAGCGGCAGAGCAAGGCGCAGGCTCCCTCATCCGCTGCGGAGCGGCCCGGAGAGCGCCGGCAGAGGGCAAGAACTGGAGACGGGGTCCGATACGCCTGGCCGAGGGAGTCGCTCGAGCCCGCTTGGAGCAGGCGAGGGCTGACGAGCTCCTCGGCACAATGAGCCCGATGGAGCTCGTCATCGGGTTCACGCTCAGCCATGCCGGGCTCTCGAGCGCCTTCGTCGGCACCGCCGACGCGAAGCACCTCGGCCAGAATGTCGCCTTCGCTCAAAAAGGTCCGCTGCCCGCCAATCTCTACGAGCGTGCCAGGCAGCGCTTCTCCGGGAGGTCGACATGAAGTACGTGAAACTGGGTAGAACCGGGCTCGACGTGTCGCGCGTCTGCCTCGGCTGCATGAGCTACGGGGACGCGTCCCGCGGGAACCAGCGGTGGGCGCTCCTTGAAGAGGAGAG
>JAJYGM010000288.1 GCA_021785095.1 Actinomycetes bacterium | reverse complement strand
GCCAGAGCCTCCTCCACCGCCTCCGCCGCCACCTCCGCCGCCCTGACATCCAGCGAAGTGCCCGTGGTATCCGCGCTTCGGGTTGTCACACCCGCCCTTGCGCAGGATGGTGAGGTACGTGCGCGGACGGTCCTCCTCCATGGCCTTCGCCAGCGACGCCGCCGGAGTGATCGTCGTGCCAGGCAGGAGCGCGCACCGGCAGTTGGGGTGCGCGGGCGGGTAGGCGTCACCGGACGGGAAGGGCGTGCCGACCGGGATCTCGCCGGCCTCCTCATCTGGCCAGCAGCGCGAGCAGACCCGGTCGTCCATCGCGGTGAGCCACGCCTTGGTCTCGAGCCCTGCGTCGTGGTAGGTCTGGATCGAGGCCGCGTTGAGCGCCCGGATCGTCTCCGTCTGCGCGACCATCTTGGCATAGGCGGGATCGTCGAGGGTCGTCTTGAGCTGCTGGGTGAGCTGGTGGACGTTGAGCCCGTTCGTCATCGCGTTGGCGATGACGTCACCGAGCTGGCTGAGCTTCGTGTCGACGATGCTGCGCAGCACCGTCGGTCCCTTGGAGTGGACACTCGCCTGCTCGAGGATGCGCTCGAACTCAGGGCCGGCCATCTTCTCGGCGGCGGCCTCTGAGCCAGGGGTCCAGTTCTCCCAGTCGACGCTCTTCACGCCCTGCACGACGTCGGCGACGTCGACGCCCGCGGCGAAGGCCTCCTCGTACAGTCCGTGGAGCTCGAGCGCGAGGGGTGCGGCGTCGACTCCACCGGGCGGCACCCACTTCGGCAGCGCCGACCCGGGCACGTTGGCAGACGGGCCAGACTGCCCAGACGGCGGCTCACTGGCCTTGGAGACCCCAGAGAGGGCGTGCTCTGCCACCTCCGCTGGATCCACCAGGCGGGAGATCGCGTCCAGGAGGAGTGGCGTGAAGTGGTTGGCGACGCGCTGGTCGATCAGCCACCCGGGCCACCGGTCGTCGGAGCGCGGCGCTCCGCTGACCTTCAGGACGGGCTCAAACGCGCTGTCGACCCCATCCGCCGTAGAAGCCAAGCTCAGGTGCGCCCAGACCGTCTTCCTCACGAGCTCTGGGATCGACCCGCCCTCGAACTCCCGCGGCTTCGAGCCGCGCTTGATACGAGTCAGCGAGTTGCTTCTCCAGCGGCGCAGGTCCGCCAGTACGTCCCCGGTCAGCGTCGGCGCGTCGCTGACCGGCCACGTAGGGTCCGGCGGGCTCTCAGACTTCGTCACGCGCGGCTGCGCTCGTCCAAACCCTGGCGGAGTGGACGTACCCATCCCGGGCTTGCCGCCGGGAGGCGGCGGGTTCGACACCGGGCCCTTGTCACCAGAGCCGCCGGGGTCATCGGTGTTGCCGCTGGGCGGCGGCGCGCCAGGTGCGCCCTCGGGCGCGGCGCCACCGATGGGCTGCTGCTCGAGCTGGTCGAGCTTGTCCACCGGGATGACCTGGTTGCCGACCATCATGATCCGAGGCGCGGTCTTGTCCGGGTCGACGTCGTTGTACCCGAGCTTCATCCGGACCTCGTCGACGCTCTCCGCGCCCATCCGCACGTAGACGTCATGCTGCTGCGCCTCACTGAGCTTGTCCTCGTCCTCGTCGCCGATGAGGAACTCGAAGCGGACGCTGAGCCCGAGGTCACGCTGGAGGATGCGCGTGTAGAGCTTGGAGAGGTGCTTCGCCAGGGGCGTGATCGACGTGCGGTACTGGGTGTTCTCCTGCATCTCGCCGGAGCTCTTGCCACCGCCGCGCTCGATGAAGCCGATCTCAGACGGCGTCACCTTGAAGGCGGCGCACATCTTCTTCAGCAGGAACTCGGGGAACTTGGTGTCGAACTTCTCTTCCTTCACCGCGCTCGGCTTCGCACCGTTCGGGATCCAGCGCACCTTGTGCTTCTGCGCCATGTCTCCCTCCATCACCTGGTCCCAGAGCTCCTGGAACTTGGCGATGGTCTCCGGATCGGACGCGTCCGGCGGTGCCTCCATGAAGGTGTCGGGGAGAGTGCCCTCGGTGAAGTAGTTGAGGAAGTGCCACTGCCACCGGATGTCGGTGTTGATCGTCAGGAGCGCCCACTCCACCGGTGGTAGCCCGTAGACCGACTCCGGCTGGCGACGGAACGGCTGGTAGATGATCTCGTCGCGGGTGAACCACATCGCCGGCACGCCCTGGACGAACTGCACGAAGGCGGGCGCGGGCGGAGCCGGCATGCGACCGCGGATGTCGATGAGGGGCGCGAGCATGGACCCGTCGATGACCTCGAGCCCGATGAGCTTGCCCGCCTTGTTGCGACGCTTGTAGAGCGACGCGGCGTCGTACCGCAGCATGTCCTCGAGGTACGCGTTCTGCCACGACTCGAAGATGTTGATGCCGTCTGGGCTCTCGAAGAAGTCGTTGGCCCTCGCTATGTCGTTCTTCGCCGACATCGACGTCATCCCGTGGATCGGTAGGATGTTGTGCTCGAGCCCGCGGATCGTGTCGGCCCTGTGCTCGAGGCAGATGCGCGCGACGTCGTAGACGGCGAAGATCTGCTTGATCGTCTCGAACGACACGCGACCGACGGACGTCCGCGGGCGTGAGGCGATGTTGAACCCGGTCGGGAAGTCCCAGTTGCGGGCCGGCGTGTTGTAGCCGAAGAACGGCGTCATGGGCGTGCCGGGGCCGAACTGCGCCATCTGCGAGTCCATGCCCTCCTGCTGCATGGCCTCTTGGACGTT
>JAJYGM010000496.1 GCA_021785095.1 Actinomycetes bacterium | reverse complement strand
CCCTGTTCGCAGGCCCCGGTCCGTCGTCGAGAGGCGGCGGGCTGAGCGGGGCGTCGAAAGCCTCTTTGGAGGGACCGAGCGTGCGGGCCGCAGGACCACCGGGAGGGAGCCCTCCAGCCCCCTCGGCAAAGACGGTCGGGACGAGCCGGTCGTGCAGCCCGGCGGAGGCACGAGGGAGCCCGACGGGGTCGCAGCGCCGTTGATCGCCAGGAGGAACCCGGCGGGAGGGAAGCTCTCTCCCGCCACTCACCGGAAAGGGGGACGGGGAACCGGGCTTGCATCGCAAGCACCGCGCCCCTGAATGCCAATGATCGACGCAGTCGCCGGACTCATCGCCGCCGGGGGAGCCTCTCTCGCGTTCGACGCGGTGTTCGGCGTGTTCGTCGCGGCTTTCGTGGTGCTCGCCGCGGTCACCCTACGCTGGGCGGTGCGCCGCGACCGGGCCGGCCGCGCGGAGTGGGCTCGGCGGCGGGCGGCAGCCGAGCAGGGCGGGTCGGTCGATGATGCGGCGAGCAATGGGCACACGGCTGCGCGTGCCTCCCGGCAGGCGGGCGGTGCCGGGGCTCCTGAGCGGGTCGCGGGCCGGAGCCGGGGTCGCAAAGGCGCCCGGGGCCCGCGCCCGAGACCCTAAGCGATCGCCGAGATCCGGCGCGCGAGCCCGAGCGGCCGCGCACGGGGCCCGGGCGTCGAGGCGGTGCTCACCGGGTTCTTGGGGGCAGAGGTCGCTGCGGTCCTCGACGCCGACAACGGCGCGGCAGCCCGCGACGACACCCGTCGCGCGCCGCTCGCCGTCGGCCCATGAGCGCCAGGAGGCGTTCTCGCGCACGGCGGTCACAGCCTGCTGGTGGAATGGAGACCACATGACCGCTCCTATCCCTTCCACGTCCTCCACGGCGGTCATCGAGAGCTTCCACCCCGCGTTGGCGGCATGGTTCCGTTGGCGCTTCCCTCTCGGCCCGACCGAGCCGCAGGCGAGAGCCTGGCCGCTCGTGCGTACGGGCTCCGACGTGCTCGTCGCGTCGCCGACCGGCACCGGGAAGACCTTGACCGGGTTCATGGTCGCGATCGATGCCGCCTACCGCCGGCGCCTCGCCGGATCGCTCTTCGCCGTCCCGGAGCCGAACGGGGAAGCGGAGGAGGACGAGCTCCCCACCAGGGCCCCTGGCCCCGAGGTCGTCTACGTGTCGCCCCTCCGGGCGCTGGCAGCGGACGTCCATGAGAACCTGCAGGTCCCTCTCGACGGCGCTCGGGCCGCTGCATCCGAGCTCGGCATCGACCTGCCGGAGCTGACCGTCGCCGTCCGCACGGGCGACACCCCTGCCTCGGCGCGCGCGAGCATGCGACGCAGGCCGCCCGACCTGCTCGTGACGACGCCGGAGTCCCTGTACCTCTTGCTCACGGCGCCGTCGTCCCGGGCGCTGCTGCGCGGCGTGCGGACGGTGATCGTCGACGAGGTCCACACGCTTGCCCGAGACAAACGCGGGGCGCACCTCGCGCTCAGCCTCGAGCGGCTGAGCCGGCTGGTCAGTGACGGGCGCGTCGGGCGGCGGCTGCAGCGCATCGGCCTGTCCGCGACGCAGCGGCCGATCGAGACGGTCGCGCGCCTGCTGTCGGGAGCGGGCGGGCGTCCGATGCCGGCGATCGTCGACTGCGGGCACGCGCGGGGGCTCGACGTGGCAGTGGAGCTGCCGGAGTCCGAGCTCGAGGCCGTCGTGAGCCATCAGCAGTTCGGCGAGGTCCTCGACCGCATCGCGCGCCACGTCCGCCTCCACCGCACCACCCTCGTGTTCGTGAACACGCGCAAGATGGCTGAGCGGGTCGCTCACCAGCTCTCGGAGCGCCTCGCCGGTGACGCCGAGGTGCCCGAGGGTGCAGGCGACGGGCTCGTCGTCGCCGCGCACCACGGGAGCCTTTCCGCGGCGCGCCGGCGGCTCGTCGAAGCGCGACTACGCGCGGGAGAGCTGCGCGCGCTGGTCGCGACTGCGTCCCTCGAGCTCGGCATCGACGTCGGGCCCGTCGAGCTCGTCTGCCAGATTGGCTCGCCCCGTGCCATCGGCACGTTCCTCCAGCGCGTCGGCCGTGCCAATCACACGGTCAGGGGAACCCCTGCCGGCCGGCTCTACCCGCTGACCCGCGACGAGCTGGTCGAGTGCACCGCGCTGCTCGTCGCGGTGCGCGCGGGGAAGCTCGACATGCTTGTGCCGCCGGAGGCGCCGCTCGACGTGCTCGCCCAGCAGCTCGTCGCAGAGGTCGCAGCAGCAGAAGAGCGCAGCACCGAGGAGCTGTTCGAAATGGCGCGCTCGGCAACGCCGTACGCCAGCCTCGACCGCCCGACGTTCGACCGGGTCGTCGAGCTGGTGTGCGATGGGATCGTCACCGGTCGTGGTCCGCGCGGCGCACACCTCCACCACGACGCCGTCCACGGGCGGCTGCGGCCGCGCCGAGGGGCACGTCTCGGCGCCCTCACGGCGGGAGGCGCGATCCCCGAGACCGGGGACTATCGCGTCGTGCTCGATCCCGAGGGGGTGACGGTCGGCTCGGTGCACGAGGACTTCGCCGTCGAGGCGAGCATCGGCGACGTCTTCCTCCTCGGGACGCATTCGTGGCGCGTGCGCCAGGTGGAGGTCGGCACCGTGCGCGTGTCGGACGCGGGCGACGCGGCGCCGACCGTGCCGTTCTGGCTCGGCGAGGCTCCTGCGCGCACCGCCGAGCTCTC
>JAJYGM010000027.1 GCA_021785095.1 Actinomycetes bacterium | reverse complement strand
CCGCCGGGCTCGCCACATCGCCTGGCGTCGCCGCGGCGCTGCGACGCGAGCGTGAGCTCGGCGACCGCTTCCGCACGCTCGCGACCTCCCGGGCGCCGACCCTGCGGATCCGGGTGCACGGCGACTCCCACCTCGGGCAGGTCTTGTGGACCGGCAAGGACATCGTGATCATCGACTTCGAAGGCGAGCCGGTGCGCTCGCTCGGGCAACGGCGGCTGAAGCGGCCCGCGGCCGTGGACCTCGCCGGGATGATCCGCTCGTTCCAGTACGCGTCGCGCACGGTCGCGATGCGCGCCGAGCGCGATCTCGTCGGTCCGCACGGACACCGCGAGCTCGGACCATGGCTCCTGCGCTGGACCCGGTGGATGTCGGCGGGCTTCCTGCGCTCGTACCTCGCGGTCCCCGGTGTGCACCGGTTGCTCCCCGACGACCGTACCGACCTGCGGACGCTGATCGACTTCTTCTTGCTCGAGAAGGCGGTCGCCGAGCTCGCCTACGAGCTGAACGCCCGTCCGGACTGGGCCGACGTGCCCGCACGAGGGATCCTCGACGTGCTGGACGACTCGTGGTGAGCGGCGAGCTCGAGGCGCTCGCCGAGCTCTACGACGTCGACACCTCGTACGTCGACGCGTCGGGGGACGTGCGCGAGGCGAGGCCCGACGTGCTGCGCGCTGTGCTCCGCGCGCTCGGGGCGCCCGTCACAGACCCGGTGTCGGCGGCACGCGAGGAGCGACTCCGCCGCCACACCCGGGTGCTCGAGCCCGTGCACGCGGTGCCCGCCTCGGGCACGCAGGCGATCGAGGTCGGCCTCCCGCGCTCGGTGCACCCGCGGGACTGCTGGCTCGTGCTCGAGGCGGAGAGCGGCGAGATCCGCCGGAACCGGCTCATGGCGATCATCCAGCGACCGCTCGCCTCGGCACGCGTAGAGTGGCACCCGGTGGACCGCTACGAGGTGCACCTCAGCACGCCGGTCGAGCTGCTGGCGCCCGGCTACCACGCTTTGCGGGTGGAGGGTCCCGGGATCGAGGCGACGGCGATGGTCGTCGTCGCCCCGCGCTGCCCCGTCCCCGCGCGAGGGTGGGGGGTGTTCTTGCCCGTGCAGTCGATGCGGACGCGCCAGGACTGGGGGGTGGGCAGCTACGCCGCGCTGCGCGAGACGTCGCGGTGGGCCAGCCGTCTCGGCGGGGGGCTCGTCGGCACGCTGCCCCTCTTCCCCGCCTACTACGACGACCCGATCGAGATCAGCCCGTACCTTCCCGTGACGAGGCTCGGATGGAACGAGCTCTTCGTCGACCCCACCGAGCTCCCCGAGCTCGAGGCGTCTGCGGAGGCTCGCCAGATGCTCGCGTCCACGGCGCTCGCCGACGAGCTGGCCGCTGCGCGCCGCGGTGCGCTCGTCGACTATCCGGCGTCCATGGCGCTCGTGCGGCGCGTGCTGGACGCGCTCGCTCGGGCGCTCTTCTCCGGTCCCTCGCCGCGGCGCCAAGAGCTCGAGGCGTTTGCCCGCACGCGGCCCGAGCTTGCCGCATACGCGCGCTTTCGCGCCCGTGCGCGCGCGGAGCGGGCTGGCTCGCCGGGTGGCGGGTCCGCCGTGCTCGAGGACGAGTGGGCGCGCTCCCACCTCTACGCCCAGTGGGTCGCGGAGCAGCAGCTCGCAGCCGCCGGAGGCAACCTGCTCCTCGACCTCCCCATCGGCGTGCACCCCTCGGGGTTCGACCCGAGCTTCGAGCCGGAGTCGTTCGCCGTAGGCGTCGAGGGTGGGGCGCCGCCCGACCGGTTCTTCACGCAGGGCCAGCGGTGGGCGTTCCCGCCGCTGCACCCACGCGGCGCGCGGGAGCAGCGCTACCGCCATGTGGTCGCGGTGTTGCGCCACGCGATGCGCCACGCGTCGGTCCTGCGGCTCGACCACGTGATGGGGCTGCACCGCCTGTACTGGGTGCCCGCCGGCGCTGACGCCACCGATGGCACCTACGTGCGCTACCGCAACGACGAGCTGCGGGCGATCGTCGCCCTCGAGGCGCAGCGCGCGGGCGCGGCGATCGTGGGGGAGGATCTCGGCACCGTGCCCGAGGAGGTCCGCCTGGGCATGCGGGACGACCGGATGCTGCGATCCTGGGTGCTGCAGTTCGAGGTCACCGCCGACGCTCCGCTCCCTGATCCGCCCGAGCTCTCGCTGGCCAGCATCGGCACCCACGACCTCGCGCGCTTCGCGACCTTCTGGGAGGAGCCGGTGCACGCCAGCTGGCGCCAGGCGCTCGGAGGGGACGCGCGCCGGGGCCTGCGCACGACCCTCGACCACCTCGCTGCCGGCCCAGCGCGGCTCGTCCTTGTCGACCTCGAGGACCTGTGGCTCGAGCGCGTGCAGCACAACCACCCCGGGACGGGTCCGGAAGCGGGCAACTGGCAGCACCGTGCGGCAAAGACGCTCGAGGAGATCGTCGCGGACGAGGAGGTCGCCAGCGCGCTGGAGAGGGTCGACGCGCTGCGGCGTGAGGAGGCCGGGTGATCACCGCCGACGACCTCTTCTACTTCAACGAGGGGTCGCACCGGCGCCTTGCCGAGAAGCTCGGTGCGCACCCCTGCGACGGCGGGGTGCACTTCGCCGTGTGGGCCCCGAGCGCCCGGGCGGTGTCGGTCGTCGGGGACTGGAACGGGTGGCGCCATGGCGCCGACCCGCTCTCGGTGCTCGGGAGCTCGGGGATCTGGCAGGGGGGCGCC
>JAJYGM010000543.1 GCA_021785095.1 Actinomycetes bacterium | reverse complement strand
GGTAGTAGATACTGAACCTTATTACGCAAAGCCACCAGAGTCCCCATGCGCCCTGCTTCCGAGGGGCCACAGAGGTCGTCCCTACTGGAACCCCCGGCGGGGACATGGGTGCTGGCATCGGCGGCGGCATGGGTGCTGGCTCGCTCGCTTGCCCGATGGGCTGTGGGTAAGAACTGGAGGCAGGCTGCTGCTCGCTCATGATTCATGCCCCCCTCTTCTCGGTGTTGGAAATCTACCGCTTTGGGTCGTGTCGCGGCGCCTTGATCGCCTTCGGTTCGCAGGTCCGGGCCGACTGTCCGTGGGGACAAGCGCCCGGTATCGGTGCGCTGGGAAGTGTCTGCCGAGCCAGCGGTAGGCACCAGTGGCGCTCCCCGGATGCGCCGCACCCCGGGGACGCGGCGAATAGCCGGCGACCTACCCAGTCGCCGTGCGGGTGCTCGGGCTCGGCACTTCGCGGAAGTGGTTGACACCTGCCGGCTCGAAGTCGCCGTGGAGCACCGCTGGGTCGAGATCCAAGCCGTTGGGCCAGGTGACCGTGCGGCTCTCGGGGTCTACCCGGACCCGGGCGAAGTACTCAGGATCGTCGAGCGGCGAAAAGACGGTTCCACTGTTCGATCCGGGCACGAGTTCGAGCTCTCGAACGAGCCCGTCGTCGAAGGTGAGTCGCATCACCTGCGGGCGAGGGACCTCGACCTTCTCGACGTGGGGGATCCGGTAGTTCGTCTTCATGGCAACGGCTCTATGGTACCGGGAGCCTGGTTGGCCTTGGCCTTCGCCCAGGCCTCCTCCAGCTCGCCGTGATGCAGGCGGTGCCACGTTCGCACGAGACGCAGCGCCCGCCTGGGGAGCGAACCTTGGAGGACGGACCCGTCGGCGATCACGATCCAGGCCTCGTGCTCGCCGTAGGTGGCGTGGTAGTGCGGCGGATTGTGATCGTCCCAGTAGATGCAGACGGCGATCCCGTAGAAGTACGAAAGCCGCGGCACGACTGCACGCTACGTCGAGCCTGTGACGGTCGACCTTGGCGGGACGGAGACTCTGAAGTGCCCCCTACCAACGGGTTCGCCTATCCCAGTACTGCGCCGCCCCCTGACCCCGAAGTGCCGATAGGGGCAGGCGGTCGCAAGGATCTGCGCTCTCGGCGCTCGCTCCACCGCGCGGAGATGTCGAAGCCGCATGCCCGCTGCGATGCGGAGGTGTTCACTGGCGATCGTAGCTGCCCACTGTCCCGTGTACCGTTGCGACGCTCAACCACGGCGGGTCTCAGGCAGTCCGCGTCGGGCGACCGTTCCGTCACGTGAACCGAGACTGCAGCCGCATCGGCACCGTCTCTCCGCCGGAGCGAGACAGGGGACGATGCTGAGCCCCCGCACGGGCCCGCGCGTCCCTGCCCACCAGGTGACGACCCGCCATCTCGGTGCGGCCTATCCGCTCTTGACCGAGGCCGGCCTCGGGCACCGAGGGGTCCTCGTCGGGCGCGACCTCCTCGGCGGGTCCTTCGTGCACGACCCCTTCGAGCTCTATGCCGCCGGGATCCTCTCGAATCCGAACATGATCGTGTTCGGGCAGATCGGCAGAGGGAAGAGCGCGTTCGTGAAGACGTACCTCTGGCGGCAGGCGGTCTTCGGGCGCCGAGCGTGGGTGGTCGACCCGAAAGGCGAGTACCGCCCGCTCGCCGCGGCCTGGGGAACTCGGCCGGTCGCCCTCTGCCCGGGCGGGTCGGTCCGATTGAACCCGCTGGACCCGGGACCGACGGGAGAGGAGGTGGGAGCGGCAGGCCCGGACGTCGTCGACGGCTCCCGAGGCGTGGCGCACCGCCGACAGGCCGAAGTGCTCGCATCGCTCGCGTCGGCGTGCCTCTGCCGCCAGCTGCTGCCTCGCGAGCGCACGGCGACCGACCTCGCGCTCGACTCGGCATGCGCCGCGCGCGGCGTGCCGACGCTGCCCCAGGTCGTGGACGCCCTCCTCGACCCGAGCGCCACATCTGCCGCGAGCGTGCGGACGGACCGCGCGACGCTGCTCGAAGACGGGCGCGACGTCGCGCTCGAGCTTCGCAGGCTGGTGCACGGCGACCTGCGGGGCATGTTCGATGGTCCGACCACGCCCGGGATCGATCTCGGAGGGGCGTTCGTCGCGCTGGACCTCTCCGCCCTCTACAACTCTCCTGCGCTCGGGGTGCTCATGGCGTGTGCGACGGCGTGGCTGCAGGCGACCCTGGCGCGCCAGGCGTCGACGGGCGGCGCGGCGCACATCTTCGTGGTCGTCGACGAGGCGTGGGCCGTGCTCGCCAACATGGGTGTCGCGCGATGGCTTCAGGCGTCGTGGAAGCTGTCCAGGGCCTACGGAGTCGCGAACGTGGCGGTGCTCCACCGGGTATCGGATCTGCATGCCGTCGGCGCTGCAGGCTCGGAGCAAGTGGGCCTCGCGAGCGGTCTTCTCGCCGATTCGGAGACCCGCGTCGTCTACGGCCAGGCACCCGGCGAGGTGGCCGCGGCGCGCGAGCTGCTGTCGCTGTCGGAGACCGAGGCAGAGGTGGTGCCCCAGCTGCGGCGCGGCGTGGCCCTGTGGAAGGTCGGGAGCAGGTCGTTCCTGGTCCGCCACGTCGTCGCCCGCGACGAGGCGGCGATCGTCGACAGCGACGGAGCGATGACGGAGTACCCGATCGGACACAGCCCGACCGGCGGAAGCCGCGAGCCCGGCGCGCCCAGGGCCCGAAGCCTT
>JAJYGM010000482.1 GCA_021785095.1 Actinomycetes bacterium | reverse complement strand
TGCCGGTCGACCGCACCAGGCGGGCGGCGCCGTTGACGGCGCCGTCGACGATACGACCGTCCACCACGACCGCGCACGCCCGGGCGATCGCCTGGCCCGGGCGGCCGAACACCGCGTCGTAGACGTTGTCCCAATAACACACGCGCTGGAAGAAGGCCGGCTCGAGCGCCGGGCGCTCCGAGGTCCGGCGCCAGATGCGCCACGCCGCGTAGGCGGCGACGACCGCCACGATCCCGTCGGCGACCGCGAGCCAGATCAGCTCGGTGGAGCTCTGGTGCGCTGTGAACAGCCGGCTGCCGAGCACCGGCGCGAGCCACTGCCCGAGCGTGCCCGTGTGGACCCAGGGCAGGTTGACCGCACCCGCGAACACGGCGAAGAACGCCAGCACGACGAGGGGTGCGCGCATGACCCAGGGGGCCTCGTGCGGACGATGGTGCGCCGGCCGGCCGTCAGGTGCGGGCTCGGCCCAGCGCTCGCGCCCGGTGAAGGTGAGGAAGTAGATCCGGCTCATGTAGTAGGCGGTGAAGAAGGCGGTGAGGAGCCCGAGCGCGTAGAGCACGTACGTCTTTCCGTAGACGTTGGCCAGGATGTCGCCCTTCGCCCAGAAGCCCGCGAACGGCGGGATCGCGGCGAGTGCGAGCCACGCGGTCATGAAGGTCACGAACGTCCACGGCATGGCCCGGCGGAGCCCGCCCATGCGTTTCATGTCCTGCTCGTCTTCGAGCCCGTGGATCACCGACCCTGCACCCAGGAAGAGGAGGCCCTTGTAGAAGGCGTGGCAGACCATAAGGAAGATGGCGGCCACGTAGGCGCCGGTCCCCACGGCGAGCACCATGTAGCCGATCTGCGAGACCGTGGAGAAGGCGAGCGCCTTCTTGACGTCCTGCTGCGCACAGGCGATGGTCGCCGCAACGAATGCCGTCGCTCCGCCGATCGCCGCGATGACCCACATCGCGTCCGGGCTCAGGGCGAGCAGCGGATTGACCCGGACCATGAGGTACACGCCGGCGGTGACCATGGTCGCCGCGTGGATCAGCGCCGAGACCGGGGTCGGGCCCTCCATCGCGTCGGGCAGCCAGTTGAACAGCGGGATCTGCGCCGACTTCCCCGTCGCGGCAAGGAAGAGCAGGAGGACCGCTGCCGTCATGGTGCCGCCGCCGACGAGGAGGTGCCGGTGGTCGAAGACCGTCAGGTAGTTGAGCGTGCCGGTCTTCGAGAAGATGAGGAACATGGCCAGCAGGAAGCCGGCGTCGCCGATCCGGTTGTAGAGGAACGCCTTCTTCCCAGCCGACGCGGCGGAGTCGCGGTGGAACCAGAAGGAGATGAGCCAGTACGAGCAGACGCCGACACCTTCCCAGCCGACGAACGTGACGAGGAGGTTGTTCGCCATGACGAGGACGAGCATGGAGAACACGAAGGCGTTCAGGTAGACGAAGAACTTCGTGAAGTCCCGGTCGCCCTTCATGTAGCCGATCGAGTACAGGTGGATGAGCATGCTCACGCCGGTGATGAACATGGCCATCGTCATCGACAGCGGGTCGAGCAGGATGGCGACCTTCACGTGGAGCCCGCCCACGGGGATCCAGGTGAAGAAGGCGTGCCCGCTCGCGCCGCGCGCGCAGCTGTCCGAGCAGGTGAGCTGGCGCCCGGCGGCTGGTTGGCTCGCCAGACCCGCCAGCGTCACGCATGCAGCGACGAAAGCGGCGGCGATCGCGCTCGTCCCGATCCACCCGGCGACCGGCTCCCCGATCCGGCGCCCGAAGGCCAGCAGCACCACGAACCCCGCGAGCGGGAACAGCGGCATCAAGAACACGGCGTGCAGCACGGCTCAGCCCTTCATCCCATGGAGGTCGTCTGCAGTCGTCGCCGCGCGTCGCCGGAAGATCGCGACGACCACGCCCAGCCCCACGACCACCTCGGCGGCGGCCACGACAAGGACGAAGAAGACGAGCGACTGGCCTCCGATGTCCCCGAGCACCCGGGAGAACGTCACGAACGTGAGGTTGGCGGCATTCAGCATGAGCTCGATGCACATGAACATGACGAGGACGTTGCGCCGGACCATGACGCCGAGCGCGCCGAGCGCGAACAGCGCGGCTGCGAGCCCCAGGTACCAAGCCGGGCCGATGCTCATCCCCCCACCTCCGCATGGCCGCCCACGCCGACCGTTTCCGGCGCTTCTTCCCCCTGAGCGCCTCCCGCGGTTTCGTGGGCGCCCGCCGAGCCGGGCGATCCGGGCGCGACGCGGCCGGCCTGCTCGGTGCCGAGGTCGCTCGCCGGCCCGGAGTCCTCGTCGTGGGCGCGCGAGGGGCGTCGAGCGAGCACGACGGCGCCCACGACCGCGACCACGAGCAGTCCCGCGGTCGCCTCGAAGGCCCACAGGTAGGTCGTGAAGATCGACTTGCCGAGGAGGAAGGTGTCGGTGTGGTGCCCCGCGCTGAGCGAGCCGGTGACGTGCTGCGCCCCGGTGACCCAGTTCGCAGTCGCGCTGAGCGTGAGGACCCCTGCCAGCGAGACGGCGATCATGACGAGCGCGAGCGGCCGCTGCCACCTGAGCGGCTCCGACCTCACGTCTTCGGTCCGGTCGACGCCGAGGAACATGATGACGAAGAGGAAGAGCACGACGATCGCGCCCGCGTAGACGATCACCTGCACTGCGGCGAGGAAGTACGCGTGCTGCTCGACGAAGAGCACTGCGACACCGAAGAGCGTGAGGACGAG
>JAJYGM010000667.1 GCA_021785095.1 Actinomycetes bacterium | reverse complement strand
CGGTCTGGGCGACCGAGGAGTTCTTCTGGCCCACCGCGACGTAGATGCACTTCACGCCGGCGTCGCGCTGGTTCAGGATCGTGTCGATCGCGATCGTGGTCTTCCCGGTCTTGCGGTCGCCGATGACGAGCTCGCGCTGGCCGCGCCCGATGGGGGTCATGGAGTCGATCGCCTTGATGCCCGTCTGGAGGGGCTGGGCGACGGGCTGGCGGCCGACGATCCCGGGCGCCTGGACCTCCATGCGGCGCTCGGCGTCGGTCGTGACAGGGCCCTTGCCGTCGAGCGGCTCGCCGAGGGCGTTCACCACGCGGCCGAGGAGCCCGTCGCCCACCGGGACCGACAGGATCCGGCCGGTGGCCTTCACGACCTGCTCCTCTTCGAGGCTGTCGACCTCGCCGAGGACGACCGCGCCGATCGTGTCCTCGTCGAGGTTCAGGGCGAGGCCGAGCGTCCCGTCCTCGAACTCGAGCAGCTCGTTCACCGCGGCGCGCGGGAGGCCCGAGACCCGCGCGATAGGACGTGGTACATCCACGATGCGGCCGATCTGCTCCGCCTCTGCGAGCGGGACGTACTCGGCGACGTGGCGCCGCAGCGCCTCGGTGATCTCCTCGGCATTGATGGTCAGCTCGGCCATGTCGGCTCTTTCCGCTCCGTTCCGTTCCTCGGTCAGTTCCCCGGACCCGCCGGGCCCGTGCCCCGGTCCGCTCCCGGGCCCGTCCCCCGGTCGCTGTCCTGCTCGCCCGCCGGCCCCCGGTCGCTGGCCTGCTCGCCCGCCGGTCTCGGCAACCCTTCCTCCGCCGCTCCCCGGTGGGCGCTCCGCTCGAGCCGCCCGAACCCGAGGTCGGTCCACCCTCCGGTCATGACGTGCTCGCGCAGCCGCTCCAGGCGCCCGCGGGCCGTCGCGTCGAGCTCGAGGTCCCCGATCTCGACGTCGACCCCGGCGAGCAGGGCCGGGTCGACGGTGACCTGAAGCTCCACGGGCGACCCGGCAAGGCGCGAGAGCGTCTCGGAGAGCTGCCGGCGCTCCCCGGCGTCGACCTCCTGACCGGCACGGACCCGAGCGACGCGCCAGCCGCGTGCGGCGGCAGCCTGCTCGACGAGCCAGTCGAGCGTGCCCGCCACGTCGCGCGGTCGGCCGCCCGTGACGACGTAGTCGGCGAGCCGCCGGGTCGCGGGGTGGGCCTTCCCTGCCAGCAGGTCGTCGACGACCGCTCGGCGGAGCGAGACCGGCAGGTCCCGGTCGGAGAGCGAGGCACGCAGGTCGGGCGTGGAGCCCACGATCCGGGCGAAGCGGAACAGCTCGTCCTCCACCGTCTCGAGCTCGGCGACCGAGAGGTCCTCGAAGACGCAGGCGGCGTACCCGCCGACGCGTTCGCGGGCCTCGCGGTGGCCGAGCAGCTCCTCTGTCCCGGTCCCGTGCTCCGCCACCTGGCGCAGACGGCTCGCCACCCACGCGATCCCCGCGGGCACCTCCTGCGCGTGGACGGCGCCCGCGACGTAGGCGCACAGCCGCAGGGCGGACGCGCCCACCTTTCCCGTCAGGAGCTCGGCGAGGACGTCGTGGCGGGCACGCGAGGGGACCGCCACGTCGGTCATCGCGGCGTGGAGGCCCGCGTCCCGCCGCAGCAACCGGTCGACCGCGGCGACGTCGGACACGAGGGTCTCGTGTGCAGGGTCGGGCGTCGCGTCGAGCACGGCGGCGGTGTAGCCCTGGATCGCGGGGTTCACGGCTCGCTGGCTGCGGACGCCGCCGTCGCCGCCGCCGCACCGGGCTCGCCGGTCTCCCGCGACAACGCGTCGACCGCCTCCTGGATCAGGTCCTGGTGCGCGGCACGGTCCATCTCGCGCCCGATGATCCGCTCGACGACCTCCACCACGAGCTCGCCCAGGTGCTGCGCGGCCTCCTCCAGCGCTCGCTGGCGAGCCAGACGGACCTCGGCGTCCGCGCTCGTGACGAGGCGGTCGTACTCGCGTTGCCCGCGGTCGCGTGCCTCCTCGGCCAGCCGCTCGGCCGTCCGCTGCGCCTGCTCGACGATCTCTCGCGCCTGGGCGCGGGCGTGCTCGAGCGCGCTGCGGCGGTCGGCGTCGACGCGTTGCGCCTCGCTTCTGGCCTGCTCCGCGGCAGCCAACTCCGCACGGATCGCGTCCTGACGCTCGGAGAGCATGCGATTGAGCGGCGGGAGGATGTACTTGCCGACGAAGAAGAGCACGACGAGGAAGGCGACGAGCTCCGCGATGAACGTCCCGTTCGGGACGATGAAGACGCTCGAGAGCATGTGAGGTGGCCGGCTCTCGCTACTTCTTGTAGAGCACGAAGACGAAGAGGACCGTGAAGGCGAGGTTGATGAAGTACATCGCCTCCACCAGGCCGACCGTCAGGAACATGATCGTGAAGAGCCGTCCCTGAGCCTCCGGCTGGCGCGCGACGCCCGCGATCGTCTGGCTCCCGGCCAGGCCGTCACCGATGGCGGCGCCGATGGCGCCTCCGCCGAGCGCGAGCCCGCCGCCGATCATGGCCCCGCCGAGCTGCAGGCCCTCTTGGGTCGGGGTGACTGACATGTGGTTCCTTTCTCCCTGTCGGACGAGAACTGCGCCGATCAGTGCTGGTCGGCCGTGGACATCGCCGATCCGTGCTGGTCGGCCGTGGACATCGCCGATCCGTGCTGGTCGGCCGTGGACATCGCCGATCCGTGCTGGTCGGCCGTGGACATCGCCGTGTCG
>JAJYGM010000359.1 GCA_021785095.1 Actinomycetes bacterium | reverse complement strand
CTGGCCCGGGGTGGAGTAGTCCACGGTCAAGAACCTCCCCGGCGACACCTCGTTGGTATCGGAGGGGTAGGTCACCCCGGGAGGGTGCGTCGACCAGAGGATCTTCCCCGACAAGGTCATCTCGTCCACCCAGTCGCCGTTGATCTCGGTGACCAGGTAGTTGCCGTCGGTGAGGGGGAAGGCGCCGTTGGGGCTCCCGAAGCGGAGGGGGGGCTGGTGGTAACAGTTGGTGTCCTGGACCCCGAAGCGCTCCAAGGGGACATGGGCTCCGGGGGCGATAAGGAGCAGGCTGCAGTTCTTGATGTCGGCGACCAGCACGTCCCCGTTCGGGAGCTGCATGGCGTCGTCTGGGTTGCTGAGATGGTTGGGGCCAGCACCGGGGACGCCGGGGGTGCCATAGCGCCACAGAATCCGGTGCTGGGGGATGCTGATCAGCGACACCACCTGGTATGTCTCTTCGGTGGCGAGGATGTCGTGCCCTGTGGAGGTGAAGAAGGCGTCGTCGGGCGACAGGAAGGACTGGCCTGGCGCCAGGTCACCGGGCTGCGGGAACTGCCAGACGATCCGCCCGGCTGGGTTGACCACGACCAGACGGTTGTTCCCCTCGTCGGCGATGAGCACGTCGCCGGCCAGCGCCGAGGGGACGGAGCCAGGCGCCAGGTTCGGGCCGGGCGCCATGCCCTTGCCCGACGGCGAGGGGAACGGCAGGCCGTGCGCGCCCTGCGCGCTGGACAGGCCCTGCGCGCCCTGCGCCACCGCACCGCCTCGAGCTGCCTTGACGGCTCTGGCAGGGGTGCTCGACCCCGTCAGCTGGAGCAGCACCACCACCAACGCCACCGCCATCGCCACGACCAGAAGGCTGCGCCGCAGCCGGGTGCGCCGAGACGCGCGCGACAGGTGCCGACCGCGCCCGGCGGCTGCCGGCAGTGCCCCCCCTCGGTGGCTCGTCGTCGCCTCGGGGGGCAAGCCTTCGTCCTCGAGCACCACCTCGACTCTACTGCTCTACGTAGGTCAGACAACCCTCGGTACGTCGAGCCCCTGCTCGCGGACCGACTGCGGGTGCTGGCGTGCCCCGCGCGATGCGGTCAGGAGTCGAAGCCGAGGCCGAGCCGGTCCAGTGAGCGGAGCCACGCGTTGCGCCGTCCCCCGTGGTTGTCGGCGTGTGCGATCGACAGCCGCGTCGCCTGGATGGTGAGCCACGCGAAGGGCTCTGGCGGGAAGGGGGTCGGCTTCGTGCGCACGAGGTCCAGCTCGGTCAGCTCGGTGTGCCGCCCCGAGAGGAGGTCGAGCATCACCCGGGCGCCGAACCGGCTCGCGCCGACGCCCAATCCGGTGTACCCCGCGGCGTACGCGACGCGCCCGCCCGCGGCGGTGCCGAAAAAGGCGCAGAACCTCCCGGACGTGTCGATCGCGCCGCCCCAGCGGTGGGTGAAGCCGAGGCCGGCGAGCTGGGGGAACGTCTCGTAGAAGTGGCGGGCGAGGGTGCGGAACGTTGCGGGCCGCTGGTCGTAGTCGGGCCTCACCTTGCGCCCGTAGTGGTAGATCGCGTCCCACCCTCCCCACAGGATCCGGTTGTCCTCGGTGAGCCGGTAGTAGTGGAACTGGTTGCCCGCGTCCGAGAGGCCCTGGCGATGGCGCCAGCCGACCGCGGCGAGCTGCTCGTCGCTGAGCGGCTCGGTGACGAGGACATGGTCGTAGACGGGCACGATGCGCAGCCGGACACGCTGGAGCAACGGGTCGAACGCGTTCGTGGCGAGCGCGACCCGGTCCGCGTGGACGCGCCCTGACGTCGTCTGCAGCTCCACGCCGGGGGAGAGCAGCCCGCGGATGCCGCTTCTTCCCCCGCCGCCACGGGACATGCCGGCGACCGGGGTGTGCTCGAAAAAGCGCACGCCCGCCTCGAGGCAGGCGAAGCGGATGCCCCACGCAAGGCGTGCGGGGTTTACCATCGCGCAGCTGTCCCGGTTCCAGACGCCGCCGAGGTAGGTGGGCGAGGACACTTCCTCCAAGAGCGCCTCGCGGTCGAGGAACCCCGGCGGCGGGGGACCCTCACCGCGGAGCTCGGCCAGTTGCCAGGGTGCGGTCGCCACGCTGAGCTGCCCGGTGCGCTCCCATCCGCAGTCGACCTCGCGCTCCTTCACGAACCCCTCGATCGCCTGCAGGTTCTCCATGCCGAGCTCCTGGAGACGCTCGAAGCTGTCGGGGAAGCGGCTCCGGCCGTTCGCGTCCCCGTGCGTGAGGCTGGCTTCGCAGAAGCCGCCATTGCGTCCGGTGGCGGCCCAGGCTGCTCGCTCACCTTCGAGTACTACGACGCTGAGGGCGGGATCCGCCTGTTTCGCCAAGAGCGCGGTCCACAGTCCCGTGAACCCTGCGCCCACGACTGCGAGGTCCGCGTGCATCGTGCCCGTGAACGGGGGCTCGGGCGCCGGCGCAGCGGGATCGTCGAGCCAAAAGCTGAGCGGCTTCGCCGCAGCGATCGCGTCGTCGACGCGCAGTGTCCCGAATTGCGCCAGCCTGTTCACGGCGCCCAACCTACGCGCGGCTGGGCACCTGGGAGAAGGCCGGGACTCCGCCCGCAACGGGCGCGAGCCGGCGGATTGCCGGCGCGGCCTGGGTCAGTTCACCTAACCTCGCCTGACGATGCCAGGCCCGCTCGAGCTCACGAACACCCAACTGGCGCTGCGCTGCTGTTGGGATCCCGACGCACGCTTCGCGGACGTCGAGGA
>JAJYGM010000048.1 GCA_021785095.1 Actinomycetes bacterium | reverse complement strand
TGACGGCCACGCTCACCACGACGCCGATCCGCAGCACGAGGCTGATCACCACCTCCACCTTGCGGACCTTCTCCGCCATCACAGCCACTTCGTCGGGGCTGAGCTCGCGGTGACCCGAGCGACCGAGCGCCTCGACCGGCGGCTCGTCGGAGGGGGACCGATCTGGAGTCCTTGCTGGCACGTTCGGGTGCGTCACGGGAAGATCCCCTTCTGGAGCATCTCGAGGGAGATGACCACCAGGACGACCACGAAGACGATCCGGACAGTCTTGCTCGCGACCCGGCCGAGGACCCGAGCGCCGAAGGTCGCGCCGAGGAGGACGCCCGCCGCGACCGGTGCGGCGATGATGGGATCGATCTGGCCGCGAATGAAGTACACGCCGGCGCTCGCAGCAGCGGTGACCCCGATCATGAGGTTGCTGGTGGCCGACGACACTTTCATGGGGAGGTGCATGGCGCTGTCCATGGCCGGCACCTTCAACGCGCCGGACCCGATCCCGAGCAGCGCGCTCACCAGCCCCGCGGCGTACATGAGGGCCAGCCCGGGCTTCGTGCCGACCACCTTGTAGGGGATCTCCCGTTGCTCGGCGGGGTCGTAGTAGGAGCCGTGCAGGTTGAAGTAATTGGCGATCCGGTCGTGCGACACCGCCAGCGGTTGGTCGGCGTGGCGTCGCCGGAACGTGGTGAACGAGGAGTAGGCGAGAACGAGCCCGAAGAAGATGAACAAGAACCGCGGCGGAAGCACGGTGGTGAGGTAGGCGCCGCTCACCGCCCCCGTGGTGGTCGCGATCTCGAGGAACATCCCCGCCCGTAAGTTGGTCATCCGCTCCCGGACATACGCGGCCGCCGCGCCGCTCGAGGTGGCGATCACCGACACGATGCTCGCCCCGATCGCCAGCCGGATGTCCACGTGGTACAGCAGCGTGAGGACGGGGACGATCACCACGCCGCCGCCGAGGCCGATCAGGGACCCGAGGACGCCCGCCGCGACCGAGATCAACGCGAGGGAGACCACGAAGTCGAGCGGCGTCACGCTCCTATTGTACAGACATTCGCGTATACGTGCAAATCGTCTACTGGCCCGGCGGGGGGTGGAGCGCCGCTGTGAGCATCGCCCGCACGATCGGTCCCGCCGTGGTCGCGCCATACGTGTTCGACGGCTGGAAGGGCACGAGGACGCACACCGCGACCTGCGGATGTGTGGAGGGCGCGAACCCGATCATCCAGTCGTGGATGTTCGCTGTCGGGTTCGAGAGGCCCGTCTGCGCGGTGCCGGTCTTCACCGCGGCCTCGAGCGACGGAGGGAAGATCCCGTAGGCGGTCCCGTCAGGCGCGGTGGCGACCGAAGCCATGAGCTTTCCGACCTCGGCCGCGGCCGACGCGCTCATCGTGTGCTTGTACACGTTGGGCACGTAGCGCTTCACGACCTGGCCGTTGGAGTTGCGCACGACCGACAGGACGTGGGGGGTCATCAGGTTGCCACCGTTGGCGACCGCGGCCGCGACCATCGCCTGCTGGAGCGCGGTCGCCTTCACGTCTTGCTGGCCGAAGGCGGAGTAGGCGAGGCCCGGCGGCCCGAGCTTTGTCGCCGAGAATGTCCCAGGGGCGGGGAACGTCGACGCCGACGCGTACGGCAAGTCGATCGGCGGCTTCTGGTTGTAGCCGAAGAGCCCGGCCTGGCGCCACAGGACTGTGCCACCGATGGCAAGGCCGAGATTGGCATAGCCCGGATCACACGAGGGCGGGAGCATCTCGGGGATCGTGCCGCCGCACGGCGTCGCCCCAGCGGGGCTTGTCGCATCGTTGCAGAGCAGCTTCGTCGAGTCTGGCAGGTGCGTGCACGCTGCCACCGGAAATGTGAAGCTCTCGAGAGATGGCTTCAGGTTGTAGACCGCCGAGGTCGTGACGATCTTGAACGTAGAACCCGGCGGCTCGGGGTCGAAGGTGGCGAGTGGCACGCCCGGGTAGAAGCCTTCGTGGTCCGGAACTGTGAAGTCGGCGTGCCCGGCAGCCTTCTCCGTTGTGATGTTCGGGGACACCAGCGGGCTGGGTGTGTACGTCGGGCTCGAGTACATCGCGAGCACCGCGCCCGTCTGAGGCTGCAGCACCACGATCGCACCGTCTTTGTTCGCTGACGGGAGGGTGGCAAGCTCGTGCGCGGCGAGCGCCTGCAGGTACGGCTCGAGAGTGAGGGTGACCGAGTCGGTCGATGGCGGGGGAGGTGTGAGTACCTGGCCCAGGTTCTGCGGAGACTGGGAATGAGGCATGAGCCACTGGTTGTACACATCTTCGACGCCATTGGTGCCGTAGTACGGGGAGTCGTAGCCGACGATCTGCGCGAAGAGCGAGCCGGTCGGGTACTGCCGCACGTACCGGTAGGGCCCGGATCCCTTGGGCGCCTTCACCGAGCGGGCGAGGACCTCGCCGTTGGCAGCAAGAATGGCGCCTCGGGGGTTGTTGTCTTGGGTTGCGGCGACCCGGGGGTTTGTGCGTGTGCTGTCGAGTGCCTGTGCCTGCCGTACCTGGATGTTGACGAGCTGGGCGAGGACGAGCCCGAAGCACACCACGAGAACGAGGCCGAGCCACCGGATCCTGCGCCCCACCTACGTCACCTCCGGGTCCCGAGCCGTCACGCCGCACCCTGGCGGCGGTGCATGCCCCGACCGGCCGTGTTGGGTACGCGAGTCACGTCCAACCATCTCGCTCCCTCTCGTTCGCTCCCGCTCGCG
>JAJYGM010000738.1 GCA_021785095.1 Actinomycetes bacterium | reverse complement strand
AGGTCCGCGGAGACCCCCGTATGCACCAGGTGAGCACTGTGAAGAAGGGCTCTCGGCGCGCAGGGCTCCCGTACACATTGGCGACGTCGACCTCCCCATGCCACGAAGATCCCGAAAAGCGCCCGTACTTGGTGGCGGGGGTTCAGGACCAGCACTCACCTTCAAGACTCAAACCCGGCGAAGTCGCAGGTCACGGCGTCTGCCCTATGCAGCCGACCGGGCGGCTGCCCTACTCAATGTCGGCCGGGCGTCGGCGAGTCCCGAGAAACTCGGCGGCGGGGCTGGACCTTCGGGTTCGTGGCCTGAAGGTCATGAGGACGGCGCATCGTCATTCTGGAGCCACTCCGCCAGTCTTGCCATTCGGTCCCGGACGGGGGCGATGTCGGCTGCCCAGTCGTTGTCATCCCACCCGAAGTAGGTCTGGTACTCATCCCACGCCTTCATCCCTGCGAGAAGAAGCACCGCTGCGAACCGATGGATGGTGTTTGAGTCGACGACGAGGGGCACTTTTACCGAGGGCCCGTTCGCGGTCGCGGTTGCTCGATCCGCGCTATTGAGGAGAGCGTACGGGTACCCGTGACTGGCCCCAGAGAGATAGGACCAAAGCTTCGGTCCGACACCTTCCCCTCCCCCGTCGCCGCCGAGTACGAGATCGATTGCCGTCTTCGTGGTGACCAGCTGCTCACCAGCGATTGAGTTCCGACTGAAGCTGACTGCCCAGCCGTTTGCCTCCGAGAATCTACGCACGGACGCTTTGTAGTCCGCGCTGCTCTGCTTCATCTGCTCCTCGTTGTAACGGCCAAGCTCGTTTGCGTCCCGGAGACGCATAAGGAGACCGCGTCGCACACGCACGTCCCGATCGAGCGGACATTCGGCAAGCCAGCGGCAGTAGGCGAACGATTCCAGGGCGGCCCGCACCGAGGGAAGATGCCCCCAGATTAGGACGGGAGCCGCGTTGACGACGATCGAGAACGAGCGGAGACTGTCGACTCCGAGTTGTGCCAACAGGCCGATCATCGACATCACGTTCTCGATGGGCTGTTCGCCGGGATCGCCTTTGTAGTCGGACTGATGCAGAAAGTCCTCCATGGCCGGGCAGAGCTTTGCAACCGCCGCCCCTTCTGGATGGCGGTCGAACGCTGCTCGGCACGCGTTGACGAGTCGCTCGACCGCTTCAACTGACGGTTTGATCGCAGTTCGATAATCGGTCACTGAACGGAATTCCCGGGACGCACGGCTACCGCTGAAAGGCGCAGCGGTATCGGAGGCCTCGACCAAGAAGCGTGTACCGGCCAGCTCCGCGCCCTGCGAGGGGGTTCGGTAGCTCGAAGATCTGTCGTGACGTCGACTCGAGTACGCCACAGACCAGCAGGATCCGGTAGGAGTCTCGGCGCCGTTGCGCTGCGACGACTTCCGTCTCTCCCAGTTCGAACTCGGCGAGGTCACCGGCTTCGCCTACGAGGGACTTGACTTCGAAGTAGAGGGTGCGCCGCGATCGGCCGCGGACCTCGAAGTCGTAGCCCAGGCTGTCGGACCCTCGGGTCCCGCCGAGGACGATGTTGCGGTAGCCCGAGACCCACTCCACGTCGAGATAGCGACGTTCGAGCCATGCGCGGGCGACTACTTCGCCGACGAGACCGACGGCGGTCCGCTGTTCCTCGCTCATCCGAGGGTACCGAGCCATCGTCAAGCCGCGCCTGTCCGGGTTCCCGCTTCGGGACCCGCTGCGTCCGGGCAGCGATGCCAAGGCGACCTTCCCGGACTGTGCCAGCAGCTCTTCGGTGACGCCGGAGGCGACGGCGTCGGCGAGGTCGGCAAGGCTCTCGACGTCGACGGGCACGTCGCGACCGTCTACTTGAAGACGCGTCCGTTCGTGCTGTCGACGTCTGCGGTCGTCGGCTTCGGCCTGCTCTTTGGAGAGGAGGTCCGACGGCTCGAGCCCGAGCGCCTCGAGGTCCGTCGTCCGCGGCATCGACGGCGGCCATCCGAGTGCTTCGGCCACGACGTCGAGCAGCTGCTCCGAATTCAGATACGAGAAGTCGGCCAGATACGAGGTCTCAAGAGCGGACCGGGCTTCGCCAACGGGTGAGCTCCATCCAGAGGGCATGTCGAGTCCGTGTTTCCGGCACCAGGCACGAAGACGGGGATCGGCCTCTCGGACGACCTCGTCGAGGTGCCCGAAGTTGTGCTCCCGTAGGGCCTTGACCTCGGGCAGTTCGCTCGGGCAGTCAAGGTCGGAAGAGGCGCCGTGGCCGGCTAGCCACTCGCCGACCTTTTCGGCCACGACCTCCTCTGGCGGCTCGGCGAAGAGGTCGAGCCACTCGGGGTCGGCGGTCAGTCCCTCGTGGCTGCGGCCTTCGCCGTAGCCGGTGAGGTCGCCTCCTTCGAGCGCTCGGGACAAGTACGCCTCCCGCAGGCGGGAGAGGATGGCCTCGTCGTGGGTTTCGACGAACCGGGCCATTGCCTGATCGTGACGATCGGGATGCCGGAGGGGACCATGGGGAGGGTCGAGTCTCGCCAACGCCTCATTAAAGGCGATGAAGTGTAGTCCCAGCGCGTCCCGAAGGTCCGCCAGCGTGGGGTGAGCTCGGCACCGATGGACCAGCTCTGCCGGCGGCAACGGAAGCGGACCTTGCACGGCCTCCAAGGCGGCGACCACCTCGGAGTCGTCGGTCACGTCACGTGCCTTAAGCTCGAACGTTGCGAGCTCCTCCGACCCGCCGAAGTA
>JAJYGM010000243.1 GCA_021785095.1 Actinomycetes bacterium | reverse complement strand
ATGATGGCCCCGCTCGTCAGCGGGTCTTCGGTCGAGTTCCGCTCGAGCGGCACCGCCGTCGCGGTTGCCGACGCGCCCCGGCCCTCCACGCCGTTCAGCACCTATCTCTGCGGACAGCGACTGGCGAAGCTCGTCGAGGCCGGGTTCGCACCGGTGTCCGTCGTCGCGACGCTGAGCGCCGTCCGCATGCTCGGCTACTGCATCACCCATTATCAGCTCGCCGGCACCAATGTGGGCAACTGGTACGGACCGGCGGCGGGCGGAGTGTCCGGCGTCGGCCCGATCGACCAGGTGAACCGCGCCGAGGCCGCGGCCCGCCAGCTCGCGCGTGAACACGTGCGCGAGCAGCTCGGTTCGGACATCCTCCACGGCGCGACGCTCGAACGGTCCGAACGCGAGATCGGCGAAGGCGACCTGTCGATCCAGTGCACGCTCAAGGGCACGCGGGTCCGCCAGTTCAAGGACTTCGACCCGCTGCCCGACGCAGCGCCCGTCGTCCGCTTGACGTGACGGAGGAGTCCCGCCTGTGACGATCCGAGACGAGGTTCGCCAAGCCGTGACGGCGCTCGCTTCTCCCCCGCCGGCCACTTCGGGCGGTGCGATCCGGGGCACCACCTCCGACCTCACGATCGACGAGATGCTTCTCCTGCACTCCGCCGGGTGGGAGCCCGTCGACTTCGTCTACGGCATCTCGTGGTGGTCGGTCCCCTGGGGCGCGTGGCAATGGACCACTGGTGAGGTGCAGGAGGCCTCCAGCGCGTTCGCTGGCGCCGCCACCCAGGCCGCCAAGCAGCTTCGGGAGTCGTGCGAGCGGGCGGGCGGCACTGGCGTCCTCGGCGTCGAGATCGGGGTCAGGGTGTCCTCGCACCACGTCGCGATCGAGCTCTCGGGAACGGCGGTGCGCCGCATGAGTGCGGACCAGCACCGCTTCGAGTTCGTCTCGGACCTCTCGGCTCGCGACTTCGTGCTCCTCGACCGTGCAGGGTGGTGGCCGCTCGGGATTGCTGCGGGCGCGAGCTTCGTGATCGCCCCACGTCGGACCGCACGCGAATGGGCCTCCCAGCAGGGCCAGAACGTCGAGCTTCCCAACCTCACCCAGGCGCTCTACCTCGCACGCGAGCGCGCGATGGAGCGAATGCAGCGCTCCGGTACCACGATGAAGGCCGACGGCATCGTCGCCGTCAAGCTCCGTGAGGGCAGGGCCAGCTCGAGCGTGCGGGTGATCCAGTTCGTCGCGATCGGGACGGGGGTACGCCTTCGCACAGCCTCACACCAGTCGATTGCGCCGGAGATGGTCGTGCCGCTCGATGAGCGGGTGCGCCAGTTCGACGTGAAGAGCCTCCGAGGCAACACCCCGGAGTGAGCGAGCTCGAGAGGATCGAGGTCGACCCCTCGTCGCCTCCGGTCAGGATCTCGGGGGCCGAGACCTCTCCACCTGGTTGATCAGCTGCGTCGCCGACGAGCGGAAGTACTCGGCCATCTCGGCCTCATCCTCTTCGTCCAAGCCGGCTTCGGAGAGCGCAGAGAGCATGAGACGCAGCCAGGCGTCGCGTTCGCCGAGACCGATGGCGAAAGGGGCGTGACGCATCCGCAACCGTGGATGGCCCCGCTGCTCCTGGTAGGCGCGTGGACCGCCCCAGTACTGCACCAAGAACAGGCAAAGGTGCTCCTTGGGCCCTTCGAGGTCGTCGGGATAGAGAGGGCGGAGCACCGGGTCGGCTTCGACGCCGGCGTAGAAACGGTCGACGAGGACCCTGAAGAACGCGTCGCCGCCAACTTTCTCGTACATCGTGGAGGCCACGGGTGCAACGGTAGACGCCCAAGGGACGAGCCGATGCGCGCGAGCGGAGAGCCCAGGCAGGTTCGCCTACACTTCCTCACGACGATCCGGCGGCGCCGGTATGATGCAGTAGCCACGCAACATGCGGGTGTGGTTCAATGGTAGAACGACAGCCTTCCAAGCTGTAGATCGGGGTTCAATTCCCCGTACCCGCTCTTTCCCTGTCCGCCTCACGGCGATCCCGGGGCCGCATGCCTCGACGCCCGACCCCGCGTGCGCAGATGGCGAACCAGGTGGCTTTCGCGCGACACTGGGGTCACGGGAGCTCGGAAGGACCGGGCTGAGAGGGCGCCTGACCGGCGTCGACCGTCGAACCTGATCCGGGTAATGCCGGCGAAGGGAGGATGCGATGAGTGACCGTGCTGGCCGCACAGACGCCGTTTCCCCCGCGAACCCAACGCGCCCGAGGCGCAAGGTCTACGCGAGTGATCCGGAGTCGCCGACGATCCGCGTTCCGTTCACCGAGGTGACCCTCGGCGGGGCGCTCGAAGACGGGGTGTCCCTCGGCGGGGCGCCGCCGGTCCGTCTCTACGACACCTCCGGTCCCGGGAGCGACCCGCAGGAAGGCCTTCCTCCACTGCGCCTCCCCTGGATCACCGGGCGTGGCGACGTCGAGGAGTACCCAGGACGGCCGGTCTCCGTCCGCGACGACGGACGCGCCGTGGCACGGCAGACTGCTCAGGACGCTCATGCGGGGGCGGGGGCGGGTTCCGGTCCTCGCCCTGGGTCATCCCGGTGGCCAGCCCCTGGACGACAGCCGCTCCGGGCGCGCAGGGCGAGTGCCACGGGACGGCGTCCCGTGACCCAGCTCCACTATGCCCGTGCCGGGATGATCACCGAGGAGATGCGGTTCGCTGCGCTGCGAGAGGGAGTGCGGCCGGAGATCGTGCG
>JAJYGM010000254.1 GCA_021785095.1 Actinomycetes bacterium | reverse complement strand
AAGGGGGACAAGCTCGTGAAATGCGTAGACAAGGCGATCCACGAGCTGAAGAAGAGCGGTGTCCTGCGCAAGTTGGTCAAGAAGTACCTCCACGTCTACACGTCGATCCCGGTCATCAAGCCCTGAGCGCTTCGGGATGCCCGCCGAAAGGGGCTCTGCAACTGGCGTGACGAGCACACCGCTCGCCGGCTCGGCCGTGTCGTTCTCGGGCGCGGGCGCCGTCTCCGGCCGAGGCCTCCCCGACGCAGCGGACACGCTCGGCGCCGATCCGTTCCGCCGGCGGAAGAAGCGCCTGTTGCGCACCGCACGAGGGGCCATCATCGCGTCGACGCTGAGCACCCTGGTCGTCATCGGAGGGATCGTCGTCGCGTTCCTCCTCGCACCGGGCAGTCGCCAGGTCCGTTCGGTCTACTTCGACGCCCACGACATGTGGCAGGCGTTCCTCGGAAACCCGCACGCGGGCTTCTACTCCGTCGGCGAGGGGCTCGTGATCAACATCGAGATGTTCATGATCGGGGAGGTGCTCATCCTCGCACTGGCGCTCGTGATCGCGCTCATCCGCCAATCGAAGTCGCCCTTGCTGTTCCCGTTGCGCGGGCTCGCGATCGCCTACGTCGACTTCTTCCGGGGGGTTCCGCTGATCCTGGTGATCCTGGCCATCGGGTTCGGCCTGCCCGCCCTCTACCTTCCCGTGGTGTCGAGCCAGTCGGCGTTCGTCTACGGGGTGGTGGCGCTGGTCCTCAGCTACAGTGCGTACGTCTCGGAGGTCTACCGCGCCGGATTCAATTCCGTCCCGCACAGCCAGATCGCGTCGGCCCGATCGCTGGGGCTCCGCCCCCGTACTGCGATGCGTCACGTCGTGCTGCCCCAAGCAGTGCGGACGATCATCCCCCCGCTCTTGAACACATTCGTGAGCCTGCAGAAGGACACCGCCCTCGTCGCGGTGCTGGGCGCGGTCATCGAGGCGAACCGCGCGGCTGAGATCTACTCGAGCACGGTGTTCAACTACTCGGGCTACACGGTGGCGGCGATCCTGTTCCTCCTGCTCACCATCCCGCTCGCGCGCTTCACCGACCACTTGATCGCGCGCGACCGGTCTCGGCGGCTCGCAGGGGTGACGTGAGCGCTTCCGAGGTGCTCCCGGCGGTGGCCGCCCAGGCGGCTGGGACCGCGCTCCGGATCGAAGGCGTGCACAAGTCCTTCGGCCAGAACCACGTCCTCAAGGGCATCGACCTCGCCGTCGACACCCATCAGGTGATCTGCCTCATCGGCGCTTCGGGCTCTGGCAAGTCCACGTTGCTGCGCTGCATCGACCTCCTCGAGACGATCGACGCAGGTCGGATCGTGTTCTTCGGCCACGACATCACCCACCCCGACGTGGACGAGATCCTCGTGCGGCGCCAGATGGGCATGGTCTTCCAGTCGTTCAACCTCTTCCCGCACCTGCGCGTGCTGCGCAACATCACGCTCGCGCCGGTGAAGGCGCTCGGAGTACCCGCAGCCGACGCCGAGGAGGAAGCAATGGCCCTCCTTCGGAGGTTCGGCCTCGGCGACAAGGCGCGCGACTACCCTGAGCGCCTCTCAGGCGGCCAGCAGCAGCGCGTCGCGATCATCAGGGCCCTCGCGATCCACCCGAAGCTCATGCTCCTCGACGAGGTGACCAGCGCGCTCGACCCCGAGCTCGTCGGCGAAGTTCTCGATGTCATCCGGGAGCTGGCTCTGGCAGGCATGACGATGCTCCTTGCGACGCACGAGATGGGGTTCGCTCGGGAGATCGCGACGCGTGTGGTGTTCCTCGAAGACGGCGTCATCGTCGAGGAAGGGCCACCATCGCAGCTCTTCGACGAGCCGAGGGACGAACGCACCAAGCGGTTCCTCGGGCGCGTCATCGAAGCCGGCAGGATGTGAGGCCCGCCCGCTCGTCGTCAGCCCAGCACGTCGCCGATCGCGGCCCCGAGGACGTCGAGTCCCTCTTCCAGGAGGTCGTCGCCGATCACGAGCGGCGGCAGCAGCCGGATGACGTTGCCCCACGTCCCGCACGTCAGGACGATCACGCCCTGGGAGTGGCACGCACGCGCGACCGCCTGTGCGCTGGCCGCGTCAGGCCGGAGGCTCGTGGGCTCGGCGAGCTCGATCGCCAGCATGGCCCCTCGCCCGCGCACGTCTGCGATCCCCGGGTGCTGCTTCGCCATCGATTCGAGCCGGGGACGTGCCTTTGCCTCGATGTGGCGAGCCGCAGCAGGGAGGTCCAGGTCGCGCATCGTCTGGATGGCCGCCAGCGACGCGGCGCAGGCAACGGGGTTGCCTCCGTAGGTGCCGCCGAGGCCGCCGGGGTGCACGTCGTCCATGAGGTCGGCTCGGCCGGTCACGGCGGCGAGCGGCATTCCCCCCGCCATGCCCTTCGCGGTCGTCATGAGGTCGGGGACGACGCCTTCGTGCTCGACCGCGAACCACGCCCCGGTCCTCGCGAAGCCCGTCTGGATCTCGTCTGCGATGAAGACGATGCCGTGGTCGGCGCACCACGAGGCGAGGGTAGGGAGGAAACCGGGTGCGGGCACCACGAAGCCGCCCTCCCCCTGGATGGGCTCGATGAGGACGCAGGCGAGATTGCCGGCACCTACCTGCACGGACAGCTGGTCGATCGCGCGGGAGGCCGCCGCCTCCCCGGTCATCCCTTCCGGGTCGCGCAGCGGGTACGACATGGGGGCGCGGTAGATCTCGGAAGCGAACGG
>JAJYGM010000774.1 GCA_021785095.1 Actinomycetes bacterium | reverse complement strand
CCGGGTCGTCGGCGAGCATGCTCCGCCAGATCGCGAGACAACCCCAACGACGTTCGATCTCGCATGCGCTGATGACCTCGGGCTGACGTCAACAGCGACGTCACGAGCGTTCCACACTCCCCGAGGAGATGGGTACGCTCCTAGAAGAACAGGCCGCAGGTCACGGCGAACGGCGGTCGGACCGTCCCGGAGACATGCACCGGCCCCCGGCGGGACTCCGTTACGCCATGGGCGGGAATCGGATCTCGTTGAGGTCAAGCTTCTCGTTGGCCAGTTCGACCAAGTCGAGACCCAGAACGTCAGCGAGCCTCACGAGGAAGATCAGGACGTCGGCCATCTCCATGCTCACCGCATCGAGCTGAACAGGCGACAACTGCTGCGCGCGCGCCTCGTCGGAGGTCAGCCATCGAAACTCCGCGAGGAGTTCACCCGCCTCACTGGCCACGGCCATCGCCAGGTTCTTGGGATCGTGGTAACCGAGCCATCCTCGCGCCTCGGCAAAGTCGCGAGTGCGCACAACGAGCTCGTCGAACGGTTGCCGGTCATGCGGCACGGGGACTCCTCATCTTCGCGGCGTGAATCTGTGCGCGGAGGAACTCCCTCGTCTCGGCGTCCGTGGAATACAGCAGGGTGCCTTGAGTACCCCGCGTCATCAGCACGCGGTACTGGTTTCGCACGATCTGTTCCACACGGGCTCTCGCGGCCTCCGGGTCGCTTCGAAGCGCGTTCTTCCATCCCCACAGGCTCTGACGGTCCGTCTTGGCTCGCGCGCCCGGATCGAAGACCCATCTGCCGTTCCGCGCGACGAGATCCGGCCCCATGATGACGCCCACGAATGGCGCCTCGAGCCCCTGCACGGTGTAGACGCACCCAACTTGCTGATCGCCGCTCGGGTGTGCCATCCAGCCCTGGCCCTGGGCCGTGAGATTCCACTGGCGAGAGAACCCGTCGGCCAGGATGATGTCGTCGCGCTGGGGATCGGATCGACTCACCCAGTCCCAGCAGTAGCCCGCCACGATGCGACTGCGTCTCGCCGGGTCGTCTTCGTTCCAGCGGGCGACTTCCGCGTCGAGCCGCCTCGGCGAGTCGGCGACGTCAACCAGGTAGGAGCCCGAGAGCCACGCGCCGTCCCGGTCCGGAGTGATTCCCAAGATCCGGTCCACCCAGTCGACGTAGTCGTCCGCACCGGTGCAGCGGAACTGCACCGTCAACTCCACCTCGGTCACCGGGATCCCCAGCTGGTCAGCGCACGACAGGATCTCTGCTCGAGTTCCCATGTCACGCCACGTCACCGCTTGGGACTCGTCGAGGAAGAACACCGTGACGCGCGAAGCCTCCATGAGCTCCAGCACCTGATTGGAACCGAGATTCCGGTAGATGCCCGATTTGTGGACCAAGCGGTGGGCTTCGTCCACGAGCAAGACGTCGTAGCGGTCCCCGCTGTAGTCGTGAAAGGCATCGGACGACACCAGGAGCCCCCGCAGCCCCCGAGCCTGGCGGCCGGCTCGCAGCTTCTCGAGGTAGACACTCCGCGGTGCCGCATTCTTCGTGACGTAGCGGGCGTTAAGACCCTGCTGGAGGAGTTGTCCCAGCGCGTGGAAGGCGATCACCGACTTGCCGGTGCCCGGGCCGCCGCGCACGATCAGCACGCGCCGGCCCACGGGACCGGCCTCCTTCACCAGTTTCTTGATGTGCGCCACGGCGGTGCGCTGTCGGTCCATGAGCCGAAACTTGGGATTCCCCCGCACCATGTCACCGACGTGCGCGGCCAGATCCTTCGACGGCGACAGGGGACTCGTTTCGAGGCGGTCGATCGAGGCACCCTGGTCTCCCGTGACGATCCGTTGGGCGACGAAGGTGCGCAATTCGGCGGCGCCGTCCCGGGTAAACAGCGGAGCCTGCTCCAGGGTGTCGGGTCGCGCACACGCGCGCAGGACGGCGGGGTCCCGGACGTTGTGAGCGAACGCGCAGGGGTGGACGTGGATCTCGCCTGACACGACCACGGTGAAGAAACCTTCGAAATAGAAGGCGTAGTCGAGAGCCTGCGCGCTGGGGTGCTCGTGCGGGTGCGTGGCGCCATCGGTGCGCAAAAGGACATGATCCTCAAGGTCCGATACCACGATGGCCTCATCGGACCACTGCTTGAGTTCGACGATCACGACACCGGACTGGCTGCTTGAGTCGTGCCCGGAGATCAGGAGGTCGATCCTCATGGCCGATCCACGCATCTGGAACTCGATGGCGAGACCTGCCGAGTCGGGAATGCCCGAGTTGTTGAGCAGGTGGTACACGGCGTTGCCCAGCGAGTTATTCCAGCTGTTGTACTCGCTCGGCGACGTGCGCCGGCCAAGGTGCTGGCGCACGGCCTCGCGCACTATGTCAGCGATCTTCGGCGCATCCTCGAGAAACTCACCCTTGGTCTTGAGATACGCAATCGGCACCCATCGCCCCCTGCTCGACTGCTGTGGAGCCTACGCACGGTGAACCAGCCCTTGTGAGCCGTCGCGAGCAATCACACGGGGAGCGCACACCCCGTGATTGGTGCGCCGCGGACGTTGCTCACTTCGACGTTCACCGACCGGCGCTGGAGGGAGCGGTGCGCGCCGCCGCGAGCAGCGCACTCCTCACAGGTCGTTGCCCGCGTAGGAGAGGTTGAAGCTCTTGTTGGCCAGGGGGAAGTCCGGGACGATGGTGTGGCGCAGCGCGACGGCCAACGCCGGCCAGTTGCAAAAAGAT
>JAJYGM010000570.1 GCA_021785095.1 Actinomycetes bacterium | reverse complement strand
TGCCGCCCGCTCGGCCCAGATCCGGGTCGCCTCGGCCGCGATCACGAGCGCCACCAGCCAGCCGGCGAGGAGCAGGACGTCGGTGAGCGGCGGGACTCGGTACCCGTACGCGAGCGGGGCGAGCCAGACCACCCAGACGTAGGCCAGTGCCAGCGCCCCCCAGGCCCAGTAGCGCCTGCCGGCAACGGCCGCCACGAAGACCGCGACGACGAAGCTGAAATGGCTGAAGCCCGATCCCGACGCCGGGATCACTACGGCGAAGGTCACCCACAGAACCGCCACCGGATACCGGCGTCGCACGACTAGGGCTGCTGGGCCGACCACAAGCAGCAGCCAGTCCAGCGCGTCGAGCGGTGCCTTCGGGCTGAAGAGGTGGGCGCTCCTGCCGGCAAGGGCTGCCCCGATGAGCTGGACCGCCAGCAGGACCGCCGGCAGCGCAAGATCTCGGCGCACGCTGAGCGTCCGACGCCACGACGCCGTGCGGGCCGTCAAGCCGGGAGCAGCGACAGGCTCTGTCATCTCGCTTCAAGGGTAACGACCGCTCTGACCAGGCGCATCGTTCCCCACGCGCATCCTCGCCTGCGCGCTGTGCGTACCCACCGCCGATTCCATACGCCCTCCGTCGTAGGCGGGAAGCCGCTGCTCGCCGGACGACATCTGCAAGGTGGTCACCCACCATGGCAGTCATGGCTCGTCTTGCCCGCTTGTGCTTCGTCCATCGAAGGGCCGTCCTGGCGCTGTGGCTCGTCGCTCTCGTCGGATTCTTCGCCGCCGGCCGGCTGTCCGGATCGGCCTACACGAACAGCTTCACGCTGCCTGGCACCGACTCGGCGAAGGCCCAACAGCTGCTGACGGCGACCTTCCCCGCCCAGGCAGGCGACAGCGAGCAGATCGTGGTGCAGGCAAGGACGGGAACGCTTCGTTCGGCACCCAACGAGAGGGCGGTCATCGCCATGCTCGCCCGGGTCGCAAGGCTTCCCCACGTGCGGTCGGTGACCTCGCTCTACGGTTCGGCCGGTCGGATCAGCAAGGACGGCACGATCGGCCTCGCCACGGTGAACCTCGACGCCACGGCCGGGAAGGTCCCCAACGGTGCCGTCACCAGGCTCATCTCGACCGCCAAATCCGCCGACGATCCACAGCTGAACATCCAGCTCGGCGGGGCGGCGATCGAGACCATCTCGTCGTCGGGCGGCGACTACACGAGCGTGCTCTTGGGCATCGTGCTCGCGCTCGTCGTATTGTTCTTCGCCTTCCGGCGCTCGGTGTTCGGCGCGCTCCTTCCGCTCATCTCGGCGCTGACCGCGATCCTCGTAGGCACCTCGATCGTCAACGTCCTCACGCACGCCGTGGCCGTCGCCAGCTGGGTGCCCGAGGTCGCCGTCCTCGTGGCGCTCGGCGTCGGCGTGGACTACGCCCTGTTCGTCGTCAGTCGGCATCGCCACGGGCTGCTCGCTGGGTTGAGCCCCGAGGGCGCGGCGGTCACCGCGCTCGACACCTCTGGGCGCGCCGTGCTCCTGGCGGGGCTAACCGTGTGCGTCGCGCTGCTCGGGCTGTTCGCACTCGGGGTCGGCCTCCTCTACGGCGTGGCCGTGACCGTTACCGTCGTCGTCTTCCTGACCATGCTGGCGTCACTCACCCTGCTGCCCGCCATGCTGGGCTTCCTCGGCCCGAAGGTCCTGCGGCGGGCCGAGCGCAGCGGGCTCGTCGAGCGTCAGGGTGAGGAGGAAGGAGGCCTCTGGCACCGCTGGGCCGAGTGGCTCGGCCACAGGCCGCTCATCCTCGGCGTCTCGGCACTGGCGCTGATCGCCATCCTCGCCGTGCCGTTCCTCTCCATGCGCACCGGACTGGTCGACGCCGGCACCGACCCGCCCTCTTCGACCACCTACCAGGCCTACCAACTTCTGGCCAAGGGGTTCGGCCCCGGCTTCAACGGACCCCTGGTTCTCGTCGGTCGGGTCGCCGGCCCCTCCGATCAGGCACGCTTCGCGGCGTTCACCGCCGAAGCCCGCAGCGAGCCGGGCGTGGCTGCCGTCCAGCCACCCCAGCTCAGCCCGAACGACAAAGCCGAGGTTGCGCTGGTCTACCCGACCACGGGACCGCAGGACGCCGCGACCACGACCCTGCTCGACCGGCTGCGGGCCGCCGTCCCCCGGGCAGAGGCCGGCAGCACTCTGGCCATCCACATCGGTGGCACCACGGCCGCCAACGAGGACTTCACCCAGGTGCTCGACGCCAAGATGGCCCAGTACCTCGCCGTGGTCGTGGGACTGGCGTTCCTGCTGCTCGCCGTCGTCTTTCGCAGCCTGCTCATCCCCCTCGTCGCCTCGATCATGAACCTCCTCTCCTTCGGCGTGGCGCTCGGCGTCATGACCGCCGCCTTCCAGTTCGGCTGGGGCAAGACGCTGCTCGGGTTCAGCCAGGCAGGGCCCATCGAAGCGTGGATCCCGGTGATGATGTTCGCCATCCTCTTCGGCCTGTCCACCGACTACGAGGTCTTCCTCGTGAGCCGCATGCACGAAGAATGGATCCTCCACCCTGGAAGCAAACGCGCGGTCGTCCGCGGCCAGGCCGAGACCGGCCGCGTCATCACCGCCGCCTCGCTGATCATGATCCTCGTGTTCGCGTCGTTCATCCTCGAGGGTCAGCTGCCCATCCAGCAGATGGGCCTCGGCTTCGCTGCCGCCATCTTCGTCGACGCCTACCTCATCCGCACCGTCCTCGTCCCCGCCATCAT
>JAJYGM010000245.1 GCA_021785095.1 Actinomycetes bacterium | reverse complement strand
CGCGGCTGCGCAGGCCGCTGGGTCGAGCGTCGGAACCAGCGGACCTCGCGACGGGCTCCGCCGCTTCACCTCGGCAATGACCGCGACACGCGGCCCCGAGAGCGCGTCGGCGAAGCTGCGCACCGGGGGCGCCGTGCGGGCCGCCCGGACGAGGTCCTCGGTCACCTGGCCCGCCCGCTCGCGGTGCCACGCCAGTATCCCGTCGAGGTACGTGGCCACCTGCGCAGCCTACCCGCGGAACCTCGCCTACCTGGGAAGCCCCCCACGCGGCGATCCCAGGCCACCCGGCCGGCGGTACCCGAGGGAGAGCCCCTGGGGGCGGGGTGGCGGCGCACCAGCGGGTGGTGACGCACCAGCGGGTGGCGGCGCACCAGCGGGTGGTGACGCACCAGCGGGTGGTGACGCGGAGCGGCGCCGCGGGCATGGTGCCGCCGGGGACCCCGGGTCTGGCAGGCTGGTGCGGTGCCGAACGACGCCGCCGTGCTCGTGGTCGAGGACGACCCGCATATCGCCGAGCTGGTCTCGATGTGCCTGACGGGCGCGGGCTACCGGGTCCGGGTGACCGCGAGCGGGGCGAACGCCCTCGAGCTGAGCCGCCAGGAGCGGCCTCGCCTCGTGGTGCTCGACATCGGCCTCCCGGGCGACCTCGACGGACTCGAGGTCTGTCGCCGCCTCCGGGCCCGCGACGAGCTGCCCGTGCTGTTCCTCACCGCCCGGGACGCGGAGGTCGACCGGGTCGTCGGCCTCGAGCTCGGCGCGGACGACTACGTCACCAAGCCCTTCTCCCCCCGGGAGCTCCTCGCCCGAGTGCGGGCGATCCTCCGCCGCAGCGAACCCGCCCCGCGGGAGTCGCCCACCACGTTCAGCCTCGGAGAGGTCGAGGTGGACACCGGACGCCACGAGGCCCGGCGATGCGGGACGCCGGTTCCCCTCACGACGAGGGAGTTCGACCTCCTCGTCTACCTCGCGGAGAACCAGGGGCTCGTGCTCTCCCGCCGGCAGCTCCTGGACGGCGTCTGGGGGGGCAGCTGGGTGGGCGACGAGCGCACCGTGGACGTCCACGTCGGCCAGCTCCGCAAGAAGCTCGGCCCGGACCTCCCGCTCGCCACCGTCTGGGGCGTCGGGTACCGGCTCGGTTGAACGGCGCGATACCGGTGCGCAGGCCGGGTCTGATCGCGACGCCGACGCCGGGCCCGATCGCGGCGGCCACGCCCGGGTCAGCGCCGGTAGGCCGACTTGGCCCGCTCCTGGCCCCGATGCCAACCCCGCTGCCAGCCCCCACCGAGGGGCGGCGGCCATGAGCAGACGGATCGCCCTCGTGATGGTCGCCGTCGTCGCCGGTGCGCTGCTCCTCGCCGGCGTCGGCACCCTCGTCCTGGTGGACCGCGCGAACACGGCGTCCGCCCGTGCCCAGCTGCTGCACCAGGTCCATGTCCTGTCGTCCTCGCTCGGCACGGGCGTCGGGACACCTCCCGCCGCGGCGACGCAGCCCGAGACCCTTCGCGTGGTGCGCAGCGCCGAGCACCTCCTCGACGCCCGCGTGGTGCGGGTCGATGCTGCGGGCAGCGTCGTGGTGCCCGGCGGGAACCTGCCGACGCCGGCGGTCCAGGCGACCCGTAACGTCGCCCACCGGCTCCGCCTCGCCCGCCCCGCACTCGTCGACCTCTACCGCGGGGAGGCAGTCAGCGGGACCGGCCCCGGGCTCGTCTTCGCTGCGGCACCACTCGGGCCGCTGCGCCGGCTCGCGGGCGACGCGTCCGGACCCGTTCGCGTTGCCGTCGTCCTCGTTCGGGCCACCCCCGGCGCCGGCATCGGCCTCTCCTACCTCCTCCTCGCCTCGGGGGCCGCGCTCCTCGTGGCCGGCCTCGTCGGCCTGCGACTCTCCGGCGCGATCACCCGTCCGCTCCGCAGCGCCGTCGACGCCACCCGTCGGATCGCCGCCGGCGACCTCGGCGCGGTCGTCCCCCCGCCCCCCGCCGCCTACCCCGAGCTCGCCTCGCTGGCCGACTCGATCAACACCATGACCGCGAGCCTGGCCCGCTCGAAGGACCTGGAGCGCCAGTTCCTGCTCGCGGTCTCCCACGACCTCCGCACGCCACTCACCTCGATCCGGGGCTTCGCGGAGGCGATTGCAGACGGCCTCGCACCCGACCCGGTGCATGCCGCCACCGTCGTGTCGGCAGAGGCGCGCCGCCTCGAGCGCCTGGTCGGCGATCTCCTCGAGCTCGCGCGCCTGGACGCGCAGAGCTTCTCGCTCCACCTCCAGGTCGTGGACCTGGCCGACGTGGCCCGGGTCAGCGCGGAGGGCTTCCGCCCCACCCTCGCCGAGCTCGACATCAACCTGGTCACGAAGCTCCCGCCGGCCGGGCTCTGGGCGGTCGCAGACCCGGACCGGGTGGCGCAGGTGCTGGCGAACCTGCTCGAGAACGCCCAGAAGTTCGCGGCGGCGGAGATCTGCGTGGAGGGCTACCGCGAGGGCGGGCGGCTCGTGGTCCGGGTCGCCGACGACGGGCCGGGCATCGACCCCTCCGACCTGCCGCGCGTCTTCGAGCGGATGTACACCTCGCTCCGCCGTCCCGCCCGCCAGGCCGGGACCGGCCTCGGGCTCGCGATCGTGGCAGAACTGGCCTCCGCGATGGGCGCCACCGTGACCGCGACCTCCCCAGCTCGGGAGGGTATCGGCACGGCCCTCGCGGTCTCGTTCCCCCCCGCCCCCGGTCCGGCTCCTCAGGAGCCGAG
>JAJYGM010000347.1 GCA_021785095.1 Actinomycetes bacterium | reverse complement strand
GGATCGGCCGCCCATGTCGTGCTGGCGTCCACCAACGAGCAGGCGCTCGAGATCGTGCCGCTGGAGGTGCTCCGGCAGCACGCGGTGGATGTCCCGGACAGCCCCGGCGCTCTCGATGCCTGAGACAGCGCCTCGAGACCGCCCACCCGCCCGCCGAGCTGATCCGCCCGCACGAACTTACAAGGAGCACCGATGAAAGCAGCCGTCCTTTTCGCCCAGAACGAGCCCTTGAGGATCGTCGACGTCGAGCTGGCCCCGCCTGGGCGGCACGAAGTCCGTGTCCGCCTGGCTGCAACCGGGATCTGTGCCAGCGACTGGCACACCATGACCGGCGCCATCCCTTCGCCGTTCCCGAGCGTGCTCGGCCACGAAGGGGCTGGGATCGTCGAGGCTATCGGCGACGATGTGACTGCCGTCGCCCCGGGAGACCATGTGGTGCTGTCGTGGGTCCCGAGCTGCGGGCACTGCTACCACTGCGAGGCGGGTCGCCCCAACCTCTGCTCGGTCGCGACACCCGCCCTGCTCGCCGGCACCCTCGTGTCGGGGGAGCGCCGGCTCTCCTATGAGGGTGAGGCGCTGTACCACTACTCGTTTCTCTCGACCTTCGCCGAAGCGACGGTCGTCGACGAGGCAAGCTGCGTCCCGATAAGACCTGACGTGCCTTTCTCCGTCGCCGCTCTAGTCGGATGCGCTGTCATGACCGGCTACGGAGCCGTCGTCAACCGAGCCAAGGTCGAGCCGGGATCGACCGTCGTCGTGTTCGGCGCGGGAGGCGTTGGCCTAAGTGCCGTGATGGCCGCCGCTCTGTCCGGCGCGCGCCATGTGGTCGCAGTCGACCCGGTGGCAAGCAAGCGCCTCCTCGCCCTGGAAGTCGGCGCGACCGCCGCCATCGACCCTCGCGAGGACGACGTCGGCACCTTCGTCAGGTCGCTCGGCAACAGTGAAGGCGCTGACGTCGCGATCGAGGCAGCCGGGCGCACCGAGCTCGTCCTCGCAGCCTTCGAGGTGACGAGACGGGCAGGGACCATCGTGTGCGTCGGCGTCCCGGGCGCCGAAGATACGGTCAGTCTGCCCGGACCCGCTCTCGTTCGCCACGAGAAGGTGGTCACGGGCAGCCTCTACGGGTCCTGCCGGGCCCACACCGATATGCCCCGGATCCTCGACCTGTACGCCGAGGGGCGCCTTCCTCTTGACCGGCTCGTCACCCGCACCTATGCGCTCGACGACATCAATTCGGCATTCGACGACATGCGCGCCGGGCACCTGGCTCGAGGGGTGGTCAGCTTCGATGGCGACCAACCCGCTGCCACCTCTGCGCGATAGCGGACTACACAAGCGAAAGGTCACCGCCATGGCCGCACCGACAGACATAGACGGACGAATCGCCCAGGGCTGGGGTGGCGCCAAGCCGAACGGGGTTCACGTCAACGTGATCCTCGCGAGGCGGGGCAGTCCCACCGCGGCCACGATGATCACCGCCTTCACCACGCCCTCAGTCGGCTTTACCCCTATCCTCGTCTCCATCGGAGTCGACCAGCCGTCGTATGAGACCCTCAACCCCCCGACGGTCCTGCTCAACAAGTCCGCTCCCGCTGACGCTTTCGGCGAAACCCTGATATTCGGTGCAGCCCAAGTCGGCGTCGCCCAGGGCGTCCTCGACTCGGTAGCAGCCGACCTGCTCGAGGCCGACCAGGAGAGCCTCGTGTTCGTCTCGCTCTGGATCGACCCTGACGCTCGCGAGGAGACAGCTGTTCGCCATTCGGCCCGCCAGGCAGTCGCAGCCGCCGTCCGCGAAGCCGTGCAGGGCCGCGACCCGGCAGCCAACAGGGCACTTGTCGAGTCACGAGAGACCATCCGCCATCCGTTCTACGCAGGCAACTGAACTACCCGGACCGGGCTCCGGCCCGCTTTCTCCGCCCGCCGGCACCACCTTCGACCTGAGCGGCCCGCTTTCTCCGCCCGCCGGCACCATGCTCACGGACCCGGTCGCCGGTCACTATCGTCAAGCTGGTGTTCATGGTGAGCGACCTTCGCCACTTCGACGGCATCGAGCTGGACCCCGACGCACCAGGCCCGGCACTTCGCATGGCGCGATACCTCGCTCGGATATCCCTGGCGGCAACGGCACCGGCAACGCGGACATTTGGGCCCCGCAACACCGCCCTGCCGTGCCGCCGACGGCCGGGACGACGTCCGTGCGAAGGCCGGCTCGTTGTGGAGCGTAGAGATAGTCCGTCACGTATCTCGTGGTGGTGCCCTGCTTGCGGCGAAGCTGGACTACTTGATGGCTGGCAGGGTTCCCAATACGACCTGTCGCATCCTGTCTCCAACAAGAGAGCCAGCTCCGAGACAACCCGCGCTGCGAAGGAGGGCGAGATCGTCTCGGTCGTCATACCGGAGAAGTCCTATCTATCCCTTCTGGAGGCCATGGCAGTCAGCCCCGGCTCCCAGCGGGTCATCTACGGCGCTTCACCCCATGCAGACGGCGTCGAGCTTGTCGGCCCCGAGAAGGATGTCGACGAGGTGATCGCGAGCTTGGCCCCCGGCGCGCGGGTGCTTCCGGGGCGGGTGCTTCCGGGGCGGGTGCTTCCGGCGCAGTCAGAGTCAGCACGACCACCCTCTACGAGAGGACGCCGGGGCTGGCTCGACACGAGCACGGACGTCGTCATGGAGGAGCTGGCGACTTTCCACCTCGTGGCCTCTCGTTCTGACGTCGCCAACCTCATCCGACTCAAGGTCACC
>JAJYGM010000666.1 GCA_021785095.1 Actinomycetes bacterium | reverse complement strand
CTTCAACGTCTGTGGTGTCAGATGGGGGCGAGGAGCGTCGGCCCTCGCGCGCTGCCTACCATCGAGCGTCCGCTACCAACACGAACGAGGAAGTTGCCTGACGTCGCCGTGTTCGGCCTGTTGAATTTCACCCACCTGGTCTCCACCGCAGGCTACGCCGCGATCTTCGTCCTGTGCGTGCTCCAGTCCTGCTGCGTGCCGACGTCGTCGGAGCTCACGATGGGCTTCGCCGGCGCGCTCGCAGCTCAGGGGAAGCTGAGCCTGCTCGGGGTGATGGTGGTAGGAGCCTCCGGCGAGGTGGTCGGCGCCTACGTGGCATGGGTCGTCGGCCGCTACGCGGGCAGGGCGGCGGTCGACCGCTTCGGCCGCTACATCCTGCTCACCCACCACGACCTCGACCGGGCGGAGGCCTGGTACGACCGTCACCAGCGTTTCGGCGTGTTCGGGAGCCGCCTGCTCCCCGTCATCAGGAATTTTGTGGCGTTGCCGGCCGGGATCGCCGAGGTGCCGCTCGGGCGCTTCATGCTCTTTACCGCCGCGGGGTCGCTCTTGTGGGACGGCGCCTGGGCCGGGATCGGCTACGGCGTGGGCACCCGCTGGCACGCGATCGCCTCGGGGTTCGGGGACGTCGGGTACGTCCTCGCGGTCGCGGTCGTGGCCGTGATCGCCTTCGCCATCTACCACCGCTACCGGGGCTACATCCAGGCCACCTTGCAGGAGCGGGACCCCGGAGGGGGCAGCGGCACTTTCGGTTTCGACCCCGACGACGTGGACCCCCGCGCCGATCGACGACCAGGGACCGGGGGACGGCGGCCCGCCCACGCCCAGCACGGGCGCTCCCCCTATGACATGGTCGGCGCTTCGCTCGGCCCTGGAGACCAAGGAGTCGGGGCACGCCCGTCTCGCCTGCCCGCCGCGAGTCCGTCGGGCACGGTCAGATGGATCGCGAGCTCGTCCGGCCGGCCGCCCGCCACCCAGCCGTTGGCGACTGTGGCGACTTGGACGGAGGCGCCTCCGGCGCCCGGCACAGGGCGATGGATCGCCAGCTCGTCGGGCCGTCAGCTCACGCGTGTTCGGCGCAGCGACTTCCCGAACTCCCCGATCGCGGCCTGGGAGGCGGCCGTGGTGCACGGACGGCGCGACGCCACCGAGGGTCCGCCCGAGCCCTCGGACGACCTCCTCGACTCGAAGGACGGGGGCGTCGAGGCGAACGGCCGTTTCACCGCCATGCTGGGGGCACTCCTTTTCGTCCTGCTCGCCGTCGAGGGGGTGACCCTCCTTCGGATCAGCCCGCTGCTCGCGATCCATGTCGTTGTAGGCATGGTGATGCTGCCCGTCATCGCGCTCAAGATCGGGAGCACGACCTGGCGGTTCGCCAAGTACTACCTCGGGTCGCCGGAGTACCGGCGCAAGGGCCCGCCGCCCCCCCTCCTGCGCCTCCTCGGCCCCTTCGTCGTGGTCTCCACGGTCGCGGTCGTCGCCACCGGCATCGCCACGCTGCTCACGACTGCCACACCGCTTCGCAACGATCTGCTGCTGGCGCACAAGGTCACCTTCGTCCTGTGGTTCGCCGCCATGGTCGTCCACGTCCTCGGCCACTTGCTCGACGTGGCCAGCTTGGCTCCGAGAGACTTCTACTGGCGCACCAGGCGGCAGATCCGCGGCGCGAGCCTCCGGCAGTGGGCGATCGTCGGTGCGCTGTGCCTGGGGATCGTGCTCGCTGTGGTGGTGCTGCCGAAGGTGGGACCGTGGCTCTCGGGGTACTACCACCCAAGAAGCAAGGTGGCCACCCACGTGCACGCCGTCTCCCGGCCCACGGGCGGCGCAGCGGGCTCCTGAGCGGGCCAGCTGCGAGCTCGCCAGCCCACGGGTCGGTCGACTCCCAGGGCTGTTCGGCCGACGTCAACTGGGCCCAGAGCCCCTCACGGCCGCGTGGCCGGGCTCCGGGTGAGCGAGGGGTCCCGCTTGACCGCAGGGCCGAGCACCTGGTCGACGGCACGCACCAGCTCCGGCTCGAGCTCGACGTCGAGCGCCTTCACGTTCTCGTCGAGCTGCTCGGGACGGGTCGCGCCGACGATCGCCGCGGCCACGTTCGGGTTCGACAGCACCCACGCGAGCGCGACGGCGGCCGGGCTGTGGCCCGCGGCGCGTGCGAGCGCGGCGAACTCCTGGACGGGCCGCAGAACCTCTTCGGAGATGAGCTCGGAGATGAAGGCGCGGCCGTTGGCGGACGTGGCTCGTGAGCCCGGTGGCGGTGCCTGCCCGGGCTGGTACTTCCCGGTCAGCACCCCCTGGGCCAGAGGCGACCACACGATCTGGCCGATGCCCTCGCGCTCGCAGAGCGGGACCACCTCCGACTCGATGACCCGCCACAGGAGCGAGTACTCGGGCTGGTTCGAGACGATCCGGTCGAAGCCCATGTCGTCCGCGATCTGCAGCGCAGACTCGATCTGCTCCGCACTCCACTCCGACACGCCCGCGTAGAGGATCTTGCCCTGGCGTACGAGGTCGTCGAAGGCGCGCAGGGTCTCTTCGAGCGGCGTCTCGCCGTCGTAGCGATGTGCCTGGTACACGTCGACGTAGTCGGTCCCCAGGCGCCGCAGGGAGCCGTCGATCGACTCGAAGATGTGCTTGCGGGCCAGGCCGCGATCGTTGGGCCCGGGCCCGGTCGGCCAGTAGACCTTGGTGAGGATCTCGAGGGACTCGCGCCGCTGGCCTCGGAGCGCATGGCCGAGCACCTCTTC
>JAJYGM010000336.1 GCA_021785095.1 Actinomycetes bacterium | reverse complement strand
CGAGCTCGAACGCCGCGGTCACGGTGCGAAGGGCGTGGCGGACCGGTGGCACGAGACCGCCGATGCCGGGGACGGTGAGGTACCCCCCGATGAACGCCCGGCGGTTGCGCCGCCTCGTCAACGACATGCTCGACTTCGCGAGGATCGAGGCGAGGCGGGTCGAGGCCGAGAAGGTTCCGACCGATCTCGCGCAGTACACGAAGGACATCGCGCTCTCCTTCGCGCCGGCGATCGAGCGCGCCGGGCTCGGTTTCGTGCTCGACCTCCCCCCGCTCGGGCGCGCGGTCGAGGTCGACCACGACATGTGGGAGAAGATCGTTCTCAACCTGATCTCGAACGCCTTCAAGTACACCCTCGACGGAGAGATCACCGTCAGCCTGACCGACGCGGGGAACCTTGTCGAGCTCGCCGTGACCGACACCGGCGCGGGGATCGCCGCCAATCAGCTGCCGCTCCTCTTCGAGCGCTTCCACCGATCGCCCGGCCGCGTGGCGCGCTCGCACGAGGGGACGGGGATCGGCCTCGCGCTCGTGGCCGAGCTGACGCGCCTGCATGGCGGTACGGTCGAGGTCGACAGCGTCGAAGGCGAGGGGTCCCGCTTTGCGGTCCGCATCCCCTACGGCGAACCGGGCGCGCCCGTCGCCGGTGCCTTACGCGAGTCGGCCCGGAGCGCTTATCTCGACGAAGCGCTGCAGTGGGTTGCGGACCAGCCCGCCGAGGTCGATGACGCGGCGCGCCGCGCCCTCGGCGGGACGCGAACCGACGCCACCGTGCTCATCGCCGACGACAACCCGGACATGCGCAGCTACCTCCGCCGGCTGCTCGAGCCGTTCTGGCGCGTCGTCGTCGCGCCTGACGGTTCCCGGGCGCTCGAGCAGATGCGCGCCGAGCGCCCCGATCTCGTCCTCAGCGACGTGGTGCTGCCGGAGCTCGACGGTTTCGGGTTACTGCGGGCCATCCGTGCCGACCCAGCGCTGGCGACGGTGCCGGTGGTGTTCTTGTCGGCCCGCGCCGGCGAGGAGGCCGCTGTCGAAGGGCTCGAGGCCGGCGCGGATGACTACCTCGTCAAGCCCTTCTCAGGGCTCGAACTGATCGCACGCGTCCGCGCCAACCTCGACCTTGCGGCGCTGCGTAACCAGGACGCGAGCTGGCGGGCGGCGCTCGTCGAGTCACTGCAGGACGCCGTGGTCGTGCTCAACGGCAACGCCGAAGTGATCGAGGCAAACGCGGCCTTCGAGCAGGTGCTCGGCTTCTCGCGCGCCGAGGTGCCCTATGCACTGCCGTATCCGTGGCTGCCCGATGCGGGACGCGATCCCGACGAGCGCCGCCAGGTCGAAGCCGCACTCGCCCACGTGCTCGCCACCGGAGAGCTGCGTGGAGTGCTGCCGCTGCGACACCGCCTCGGCCACGGCGTGCTCGTCGAGGTCTTCGCGAAAGCCTTCACCGAGCGGGACGACCGTCGCATCGTCGTCGCGTTCCGGGACATCACGGCCGAGCTCGAGGCTTCGGCGCGAGAGGCCGCGCTGGCCCAGCTCGGCATCCGCCTTGCCGAGGCGAGCGACGTCCACGAGGTACAGACCGCCGCGCTCGATGAGCTGCAGCGTGTGTTTCGGGCGACGGGTGCGGCGATCGTGTCTTGGTCGCCGTCTGCTCCCGAGGTCATTGCGGCCTCGGGCGGCGGAGCGCTCGGACCTGCCGCGCTCGACGCCCTCGCCGCCGCGCGCGACTCGCGGTCGGTCGTCTGCTCTCTCGTCGAGGGGGCGTGCGAACAGGGCGAGCTGTGCACAGGGGTTGCGGGAGTTGTCGACTCGGGGGGCGCCCCCCACGGCGTGTGGCTCACCTTCTCCCCGCCTCGGCGGCTGCGGCCCGATGAGCGGACGCTGTTCGGCCTCCTGTGTGGCTATCTCGGCCAGGCGTGGCGGCGTGCCAAGCTCTTCGACGACAACCGCGCGGTAGCGACGGCCATGCAGCGCTCGATCCTTGGTCCGACAGACGTCCCCGCGGGGTTCGCCGTGCGCTACCTGCCAGCGGTCCAGCCGCTCGAGGTGGGGGGCGACTGGTACGACGTGCTCGAGCTCTCCAAAGAGCGTCTGGCGATCGTGGTCGGCGACTGCACCGGTCGCGGCCTCGACGCGGCGACGACGATGGGCCAGCTGCGCAGCGCCTGTCGCGCGTTGCTGCTGCAGGACAAGGGCCCGGCGGAGACCTTGGCCGCGCTCGATAGCTTCGCCGACCTTATCCCCGGGGCGCGTTGCACGACCGTCTTTTGCGGGGTGCTCGACCCGATCGCCGGCTCCCTGCGCTACAGCAGCGCCGGTCATTTGCCGGCGGTGCTCACCGGAGGAGACGATGCGCTGCTGCTCGATCGGGCCCGTGCGTTGCCTCTCGGCATCACGCCGGGGCGGGCCCGTCCTGAGGTGGAGGTCGACGTCGTCCCGGACTCGAGCCTCGTGCTGTTCACCGACGGGTTGATCGAGCGGCGCGACGAGCCGATCACCGTCGGTCTCGAGCGCGTGCGCCGCGCCGTCGCAGAGCACCGCGGCCTTTCGCCCGAGGAACTTGCGGACGTGCTCGTCGGCGAGCTTGTGGCCGGGCGTCAGGAGGACGACGTGGCGCTCGTCGTCCATCGTCTCGAGGTGCGTGCGGCACCGGTCCTCGAGGTCGACCTGGCGGCCGACCCAGCCGTGCTCGCTGGCTTTCGCAAAGAGCTGCGTGAGTGGCTGAGTTCGCTCGGCGCCGATGAC
>JAJYGM010000782.1 GCA_021785095.1 Actinomycetes bacterium | reverse complement strand
GGCTCCCGTTCCCGGCCAACGCCGAGATCGTGATCGAGGGATACGCCACCGCCGACGAAAAGCTCCAAGAGGGCCCCTTCGGGGAGTGGACCGGCTACTACGCCTCGGGCGAGCGGGCCGAGCCGGTGCTCCGCGTCGAGGCCGTCTACCACCGCAACGACCCGATCATCCTCGGCTGCCCCCCCGGGCGCCCACCAGACGAGCTCGCCCGCTACCGTGCGCCGCTGCGCTCGGCGCTCCTCTTCGAGGAGCTCACGAAGGCGGGCGTCCCCGACGTGGTGGCCGCGTGGCAGCACGAGGCGGGCGGCAGCCGCATGTTCACCGTCGTGTCCGTCCGGCAGCGCTATCCCGGCCACGCGCGCCAGGTGCTCCACGTGGCGTCGCAGTGCCACACGGGTGCCTACGCGGGCAAGTACGTGGTGGTCGTGGACGAGGACATCGACCCGTCCAACCTCGAGGAGGTCATCTGGGCGGTGTGCACCCGCTCGGACCCCGCCACCTCGATCGACTTCGTGCGGCGCGCGTGGAGCACGCCCCTCGATCCCCGGCTCACCCCCGCCCAACGCGAGGCCGGTGACTTCACCAACTCGCGGGCGCTCATCGACGCCACCCGGCCCTTCGAGTGGCGTGACAAGTTCCCTCCGGTGAACGTCCCGCCGATGAACCAGCGCCGCGCCGCGCTGGAGCGGTGGTCGTACCTGCTCGGGTGAGCGCACGCCGCCTCTGCGCCTTCGGGCACCGCGACGACCACGACCATCGGGACGACCGTGATCCACGGCGTCGGCCACGTGCTCTTGCCGGAACGGCACGGTCCTGAGGTCGTCGACGGGCGTGGAAGCAGGCGCAGAAGGCCGCGTGGGCGCAGGCGCTAGCCAGGCATCCGCGGTGCCGGCAGGCTGGCGACACGGGGATCGCGAGCAGGTCGCAGTCGTCTCGTTCTCCCACGCGATCCAGCACGCCTACGTCGCGGTCCTCGGAATCGTCTACCCGTTCGCGCTCGCCGACTTCCACGTCTCCTATGCGGTCCTCGGCGTCATCCTCAGTGTCGCCGGCATCGTCGGCGGTCTTCTCCAGGGCTTGGCGGGGCTGGTGAAGAAGTACTCGGCTCGGGTCCTTCTCGGCTGTCAGAACTCCGGCATGGCGCTCGCCAGCGTCCTCGGGGCGCTCTCACCGGGGATGGTCGCGTTCTCCGCGGCGCGGATCTTCGGCACCCTCGTGAATTGGCCCCAGCACCCGGTCGGCAGCGCGCACCTCGTCGATCGAGTTCCCCATCGCCGGGGGCTGGTCCTCTCGGCCCATACGACGGGCGGCAACGTCGGCACGCTCGTGGCCCCGATCGCCGCGTCGGCGGCGATCGCCGCCTTCAGCTGGCGATGGGCCCTCGCCGGCGCCGGCATGGTGATGGCGCTCGGGTCGATCGTCACCTGGACGCGGGTGCGCCCGGGCCACGGCAGTTCCCCGGGCCACGGCAGTTCCCCGGGCCACGGCAGTTCCCCGGGCCACGGCAGTTCCCCGGGCCACGGCGGCGCCGCCGGCCACGGCAGCGCAGTGGAGCGCAGCGTGCCGGCACGCTCGCAGGTCAGCGTGCGCTCCGCGCTCCGTCGTCGAAAGGCCGTCGCGGTCCTCGCTGCGGGCATGATCGCGGGCGCGGGCCGGGGGCTCGGCGTGCTCACCACCTACGTGCCCGCCTACCTGCGCGACGGCCTGCACGAGCGGGCGCTCACCATCGGGGTCCTCGTCACGGTCGTGAGCATCGGGGCGGTGTTCGGCCCGATGGTGTTCGGCCAGATCTCCGATCGAGCCGGCCGGCGACCGGTCCTCTACACGCTCTACGCCTTCGGAGCGGCGGCGTTGGCCGGTTTCGTGCTCGTCGGCTCGAACCTGCTCCTCTTGGGGCTCGCGGGCCTCTGCGTCGGCGTGTTCAGCTATTCGGAGCAGCCGGTTCGCCAAGCGCTCTTCTCCGACGCCATGGACGGCGTGCCGGCTCGCGCTGCCTTCGGTGCGTACTTCGCCATCTCCCAGTCCTTCGGCGCGCTGTGGATCGCGCTGATCGGGCTGCTCGTCACCGACGTCGGCTTCCACGTGGCGTTCTTCGTCATGGCGAGCTCGTTCCTGGCGGCGGGGACGGTGATCGCCGTCTTCGCCCGCGACCCGACCGCATCCCAGGCGCGGCCCGAGGTGACCGCGGGCTGATGCGCTGTCGCGCCGCCTGCCCGCCTACGGGATCGCCAGGCGGGCCCGGACCTCGCCGGCCAGCTCGACCGAGCGGGCGGCACCGTCGGGTGTGGCGGTCATCGGACGGACCATGACGTCGGTGAACCCAAGCTCGCGGTAGACGAGGAGCTGCTCGGTCACCGAGTCAGGGTCGCCGTAGGCGACCGCGTCCCGGTCGAACCCGCGGTACCCGGCCGCCATGAGGGCGTCGCCCGCCTTCTCCGCCTCCGCCCGCGACTCGGCGATGAGGACGTCCTTGCGGATGGGGACCCGGACCGGAACCCGTCCGTGGCGGGCACACGCGTGGTGGTAGCGGTCCAGGACCTCGGCCGCCGTCCGGGGCGTGAGGTCGGCGTTGCCGTACCAGCAGTCCCCGAGGCGCGCCGCCCGGTCGACCGCCACCTCCACGGTGGCGCCCATCCACCACTCGACGCCCCGGGGGGGGAGGGGCGCGACGCGGGCGTGCTCGACGCCCCACATCGCGCTGCTCACCTCCTCGCCTCGGAGGAGCGCCTGGGCGATCCGGAGGCC
>JAJYGM010000759.1 GCA_021785095.1 Actinomycetes bacterium | reverse complement strand
CGGTCGTGCCCTCACGATCCACCACCTCGACGCCCGGCTCCCCGAGGCCACCGACCTGATCGTCCGCCGGCGGCCCCAGGTGATCTTCCATCTGGCGGCCCAGCCCGACGTGCGCGTGTCGGTCTCGGATCCGGTGTTCGACGCGGACGTGAACGTCCTCGGCAGCCTTCGCGTGCTCGAGGGGGCGCGGGCCGTGGGCGCGGACAGGGTCGTGTTCGCTGCGAGCGGCGGCAGCCTCTACGGCGAGCCTGACGCGTCGGACATTCCTGTGCGCGAGTCGCATCCGCACCGGCCGCTGACGCCCAACGGGGTCGCGAAGAAGGCCGTGATCGACTACCTCGTCGCCTACCGCGAGCAGTATGCGCTCGAGTTCGCCGCGCTCGCGCTCGGCAACGTCTACGGGCCTCGACAGGACTTCCTTGGTGGATCCGGGGTGGTCGCCGTCTTCGCCAAGGCGCTCGTCACCGGGCGCCCGGTCACGATCTTCGGCAACGGCGAGCAGACCCGTGACTACGTCTACGTGGACGACGTGGTCGACGCGTTCGCTCGAGCGTCGACGAAGGGCGGCGGGCTCGTCTGCAACATCGGGACCGGTACCGAGACGTCGGTGAACGAGCTGCTCCGCACGATGGCGGGCGCTGCCGGCGTGGAGCCGGAGGTCCGTCACGCTCCCTTGCGCGCGGGTGAGCTCCTGCGGAGCGCGCTCGATCCGACGCGCGCCGCCATCCATCTGGGATGGCGTCCGTGGACCACCCTGGAGGAGGGCTGTGCCCTGGTCGTGGACGAGGCGAGACGCCGCGCCCACGGCCGCGATCTCGCGAAGGGAAGGCCCGGGGACCCGTAGTCCGGCGAGGGCCGCCCGGGCGCAGGCCGAGTGGTAAGGCCGGCGTCAGCGGAACAGGTCCTCAGCGGACCCGCGCACGATCTCCTCACGGACCGAGCTGTCGCGCAGCCATGCTCGCGGCACGCCGCGGATGACCGCGGCCGGGATCGCCCGGTCCTTCCCCATCACGAGCTCCGCGGCGGCTGCGAGCTCGTCGGCGACGCACACCTGGGTGGCGACCAGCTCCCGACCGGTGGCGTCGGTCGTGCCGCGCAGGTCCACGACGGCGGCGATCCCCGAGACGCCGATGGCGACGTCCGTCACCCCCTGACGCCAGGGTCGCCCGAAGGTGTCCGAGACCACCACGCCCACCGACACCGAGAGGCGGCGGCGGAGCGTCGCACGGATCCGCCGCGCGGAGCGGTCAGGGTCGACCGGCAGGAGCGCGGCCCAGCCGTCACCGACGTTGGAGAGGTCGACCCCGGCGTTGGCGCAGACGAAGCCGTGGGCGGTCTCCGTGATGAGCAGCTCTCCACGCCGGCGCAGCACGCGCACGGACTCCGCCTCCACGAGCGCCCGCTTCTGGGCGGGGTCGTCATGGTCGACGGGGACGAGGCGGCCCTCCGCCTTCGAGACGATCTTCTGGGTGACGACCACCACGTCCCCCGGGCGAAGGAGACCTGACCCGGGGGGGCCGAGCGCGTCGGCCAGGAGCGCACCCACGTCATCACCGGGACGGACCTCGGCGAGGCCGAGCACGCCGTAGGCGTGCAGCGCGCGGGACTCATCGAGCGGCATCGAGCACCACCGTGGCGAGCGAGGCCGCGACCTCCGGGCTCGTCATGATCGTCGGGGCGACGACGGCCCGGAGACCCTCGGACTCGACCGCGTCCTTCAAGTGCGCGTCCTGCTCGTCGATCACGAGGGTCCCGACCCACTCTGCGAGCAGGCGCGCGACGCCCACCGCGGACGACTCGTAGCCGAGCTCGGCGAGCAGGCGGTCGGCAGGGCCCTTCAGCGCTGCGCCCGCAACGATCGGGGACACGGCGACGACCTGCTCGCGGCGAGCGGCGAGCGCGCTCCGAACGCCGGGCACCGCGAGGATCGGCCCAATCGAGACCACCGGGTTCGAGGGGGACACGACCACCGCCTCGGCGTCGCCGATCGCGTCGAGCACCCCTGGTGCCGGGCTCGCCGCAGCCGCGCCGTCGAAGCGCACCGAACGGACCGCGACGGCGTGGCGGAGCCTGACGAAGTAGTGCTGGAACGCGACCTCGGCTCCCGCGAGCACGCCGTCCGCGTCCTCCGCCAGGACGAGCCGGGTGCGCACCGCGTCGTCGGACATCGGGACGACATGCACGCCGATCCCGCGCGCACGAGCGATCTCGGCCGTCACCTCGTGCAACGCGGCGCCCTCTGCCAGGCGCTGGGTGCGGTAGAGGTGCGTGGCGAGGTCCCGGTCTCCGAGGCGAAACCAGGTCGCTCCGCCGATGCGCTCGAGCTCCGCCATGGCCGTCCAGCTCTCTGTCGCGATCCCCCAGCCCGTCGCAGGGTTCTGCAGGCCGGCCAGGGTGTAGACGACCGTGTCGATGTCCGGGCTGATCTGGAGACCGTGGAGCGTCATGTCGTCGCCGGTGTTCACGATCGCGACGACCGTGGACGGGTCGACCACCCGCACGACTCCGGTGAGGAGGCGCGCGGCACCCACTCCTCCGGCCAGCACTGCGAGCACCGCTCCAGCCTACGGGTGCAGGGGAGCCGCCATCGAGGGGTGCAGGGGAGCCGCCATCGAGGGGTGCAGGGGAGCCGCCATCGAGAGGTGCCGGGGAGCCGCCATCGAGGGGTGCCGGGGAGCCGCCATCGAGGGGAGGCGGCGGTACGCTCGCCTGTCCATGCGGGCCTTCGACCTCCTCGCCGGCTGGCCCG
>JAJYGM010000493.1 GCA_021785095.1 Actinomycetes bacterium | reverse complement strand
GTGCCCTCCGCTCCTTGGGCCGCACCCTCTTACCGCGACGTATGGTAACTGGCAAGGCGCGGTCGGTCAATCTCCTCCGGTGCCCGTGGCGTGATCGCCAGCCGATCGGAGAATGCGCGCCGCGACATTGCCCGCACGTTCCGCTTGGGCCGGCGCCGGGACTCTTGTCGCAAGTGGAACACGAAGTCACCGGCCGACGGACCTCCCGTTCGATCTCTGCTGACAGCCGCTTCGACATTGACCCCTCCTCGATGAGTCCCCGACACGATGGTCACCTCGCCGAGGAACTGCGCGGACCCCTTGCATCCGCTCGTCGGCGATATCCGACGCGGGCTGCGTCAATGGCCAGTTCGTGAGGCTCATCGTCGACGAAGCGAAAGAGGCTGGTCGCCAAGTGATCTTCGCGGACCCCCGGTACACGAGCCAGATGCGTTCTGCCTGCAGGCATGCCTCTGGCGAGAACCGCGTCTCCCAAGCGGGGCGGAGGTGCCGGGTCCGCGGGTATTGAGCCCACGCCGACGGGAACGCCGAAGCCAACATCTCTTGGGCCGGACTGCCCCTTCCGGTCGCTTCGTCGGCCCGGAAGTGGCCGGCGGCTTCCGCCGTCAGAGAAGTCGCTGCTCGCCCGCGCGGCGGCGCGCCTGACATGCCTCGCCATGCGGTAGGAGAATGGGGACATGCGAACCGTGTGGGGTGTTCTGGCGCTGGTGATCGTGGCGACCGCAGCGACGGTGGCCGTCGGGATCGGCATCCCATCGTCCGCGCCCAGGCTCCCTGGGCCGGTCACGGTGCCGGCCGGCCACGTGGATCGGTCGCCCGCAGCAACACCGGCCAGAGCCGCCTCAGAGGGAACCTCGGGCGGCGGGCAGCCGGTGGAGGTGGTAACGCCGGACCACCCGGTGGCAAGCCTACCGGCGCCGATCGGCAGCGACTCGCGCGAGGCCGAGCAGCTGAATCCGGCGGTCCGTCCTGCGGCGACCACCCCGTCTGTGCCTCCGGCCACCGATCGGTGATCAGACCGGGCGCGGCCGTCGCGGCCCGCGGCCGTCGCGCTCTGGCGTGCCCCAATGGGTAGGGCGGACCTCGGGCGGCGGGCATCCAGTGCGGGTGGCGCGCTCGACGGCCACCTTGGGCCGAGCCGAGGCCTCGGGCGCCGTCGGGGGTGGCACCTCGGCACCGGGGCGAGGGTGCTGGTCGTCCACGGGGTGGTGCTCGTGGTGGTGCTGGGAGCTGTGACCGTGGAGGTGGTCCACGGGTTCAGCTCGCACTACACCCACACGATCGTGTCGGACCTCTCCGAGGAAGGACCCGAGTACGCGAGCGCCGCGGCACAGCGCCCCGGAGGCCAGGGCATGGAGGCGTTCTCGCGCTCGTACCTGCAGACCCGCGTGCTCGCTGCGGGACACCTCCTGGTGGTCGCCCTGAAGGGCCAGCCGGCTCTCGCCAGCCCCGGCGGCAAGATGCTGACGGCGCACCCGCCCGTCGCCGGCTGGCTGGCGGCGCCCCCGGCACGCTCCCAGCTTGAAGACGTCCGCGCCGGGACGACGAGCTACCTGGTGCTGGTAAGCCCCATCCGGACGGCCAGCGGGTCGATGATCGGGGTGCTGGTCGCGGCGGCAAGCCTGGCGGGCCTCCAGGCCCAGCGCGACCAGGTGCTCCTCTTGGCCGGAGCCGAGGCGGGCATCGCGGTGGTGGCGGCCCTGCTCAGCTCGTTCCTCGTGATGCGGCGGCTGCTTCGTACCGTCGGTGCGGTCACCCGGGCGGCGGTGGAGGCGAGCGTCGGTGACCTCGGCGCGCGCCTTGGCGCCGAGGGCGGAGCTGACGATGAGGTGGGCAGGCTCCGGGCCGCCTTCGACGGCATGATCGAGCGAATCGCTGCGGGTCTCGACGCCCAGCGCCAGCTGCTCTCCGACGTCTCCCACCAGCTGCGGACCCCGCTTACCGTCGCCCGCGGACACCTCGAGATCCTCGAGCGCAACCCCGCCCCCGAGCGTGCCGAGGTGACCCAGGCGGCGGCCACGGTGATCGGCGAGCTCGGCCAGATGTCGACCCTGGTCGAGCGGCTCCTGCTCCTCGGCCGGTCCTTCGCGCCGGACTTCGTGGAAGCCGAACCGGCCGCGCTGCGGGCGTTCATGGGGGAGGTGTTCGCCGCGGCCCGGGTGCTCGCCGAGCGGCGCTGGACGCTCTGCGAGGTGCCCGACGTGGTGGTCGTCGTCGACAGCGCCAAGCTGCGCGGCGCGCTCCTCAACCTCGTCGACAACGCCGTCAAGGCCACGGCACCCGGAGACGCCATCGAGCTGGGGGCGCGCCTCGATCCCGAGTTGGTCTATTGGGTCGCCGACTCAGGGTCGGGCATCGCGGCCGGGGACCAGGCCGAGGTGTTCGACCGGTTCCGCAGAGCCGGGCCGAGCGGCCAGAAGGGTGCCGGGTTGGGCCTCGCCATCGTCAAGGCCGTGACCGAAGCCCACGGCGGCCGGGTGCGGCTGCAGAGCGTGGAGGGTCAGGGGACCACGGTCGAGGTGACGCTCCCGGCGAGCTGCGTGCGCCCCCTGCCCGCCGACGAGGAGGACGCCAGATGATCCTCATCGTAGAAGACGACGAGGGCATCGCCTCGTTCTTGGCCAAGGGTCTCAAGGCCGAGGGCTACGCCACGGCCGTGGCAAGAGACGGCGACGAGGCCATTGCCCTGGCCGCGGCGAGCGGCGAGGACCTCGACCTGGTGCTGCTCGACCTGGCCCTGCCCGGCACCG
>JAJYGM010000820.1 GCA_021785095.1 Actinomycetes bacterium | reverse complement strand
TGGGTGCGGCGACGCCCGGGGAATCGGACCAGCCCCGGCGCGGTTGGCCATGACGGAGGTTCAGTGATGCGAGCCAGCTTCAGCCTGGGAAGGGTGTGGGGAGTCCCGCTCGGGGCGACCTGGTCCTTCCTCGCCGTCACGGTGATCCTCGCGGTCGGCCTCGCCAGTGGCGTCCTCCCGAGTGATGCCCCGGGCAACAGCCCCGGCGCGTACGCCGCTGCCGGCGTCGCCACGGCGACGCTGTTCATGATCGGCGTCGCGGCCCACGAGATGGGCCATGCCCTCGTCGCCCGGCGTCAGGGCCTTCCCGTCAAGGGCATCACGCTGTGGTTGCTCGGCGGCGTGACCCAGGTCGAGGGAGAGCCGAGAACCCCTGGAGCCGAGCTGGCGCTGTCGGGTGCGGGACCCTTGGTCAGCTTGGTACTGGGCCTGGTTGCAGGCGGCGCGGCCTACGGGGCCCACCTCCTCGGCGCGCCGATCCTCGCCGTCGTCTCGCTCGCCTGGCTCGGCGGCATCAACGTCGTCCTCGCGGTCCTGAACGTGCTCCCCGCCTCACCACTCGACGGCGGCCGGCTCCTGCACGCGCTCGTCTGGCGCCTCTCCGGCAATCGCATCCGCGCCACGAACGTGGCCGCCACTGCTGGCGTGGTCCTGGGCGGCCTACTCGGTGTCGTGGGCGCGCTGTTGCTGGTCAGGGGCTCCTACGACGGGCTGTGGATCCTGCTGACGGGCTGGTTCCTCGCAGGGAGCGCCGGGGTGGAGCGGCGCCAGGCCCAGCTCCTCAAGCGCCTGGACGGGCTGGTCGCCGCGGACGTCATGGAGCCCACCCCGGTCACGGTGCCGGCGTGGGTGACCATCCAGGCCCTCGCTGACGACCGGAGCGTCGGACCGTTCCAGGCCTGGCTGCCCGTCGAGGCCTGGGGCGGCGGTCTGGCCGGCCTGGTTCGGGTCGCCGACCTGGCATCCGTCCCGGTTGCCCTGCGGCCGTCGGTCCGGGTCGGCGACCTGGCGGTGCCTGCCGACCGACTCGAGCGGGTCGGGCCCGGCGAGCCGCTGACCGCTCTCCTCCCAGCCGTCCAGGCCAGCGGCAGCCCCGCGATCGTCGAGGCCCCGAGCGGTGTCGTCGGGGTGATCACGCCGGGATCCCTGGTGTCACGCGCCGGCGCCCGGCGACGCCGACCGGCGCCGGGCGCACCGACCGGTGCATGGGCCGCCGGGCGGCGCTGGCCGGGGTGAGCCCCTCCTCGGAGCGCTGCCTCGAGCGCTTCTCCGGGGCGTGCCTCGCGTAGGGTCGCCCCATGAGCTCCTCACGGGTCTTCCCCCAGCGGCGGTTCGCGCCCCCGTCCGGTGCCACGGTCATCCTGCTCGCTCGGCACGGTGCGTCGGCCGCGTTCGTCGAAGGCGAGCCGTTCCCGATGCACGAGGGCCAGGGCGATCCCCCACTCTCCGAAGAGGGGCGGGAGCAGGCTGAGCGCCTTGCCGTGCGTCTCGCCAGCCTCGACCTCACTCGCGTCTACGTCACGACGCTGCGCCGGACCCACGAGACCGCGGCGCCACTGCTCTCGCGGACCGGGCTGCCCGTCGTCGTCGAGCCGGATCTCCGCGAAGTCCACCTCGGGGACTGGGACGGTGGCGAGTACCGACGCCGCATTGCCGACGGGGACCCGCTCATCCGCCGCTCGTTCGAGGAGGGCCGCTGGTCGGTCCTCCCCAACGCAGAGGACGACGCGGCCTTCGCGGACCGTGTCCAGCGCGGGCTCCGACGGATCGCGGACGCAAACCGGGGCTCAGCGGTCGTCGCCTTCGTCCATGGCGGCGTGATCGCTGCGGCTTTCGCCGGGGTCACCGGTGCCGGTGCCTTTGCGTTCCTGGGCGCGGACAACGCCTCACTCTCGGAGCTGTGGGCCCTGCCCGACCGCTTCGTCGCCCGGCGGTTCAACGACACGACGCACCTCGACGACCTCGGCTGGACGGCCGCGCTCACCGGCTCGGAGGTCTCAGCGACGGAGCGCTGAGCGACCGACTCCCGCGTAGGGGCGCAGGCCGGAGCGTCACTGGGCGGGAAACGGCGTGCCTGGGCGACATGGAGTCGGGCGCTGCGCAGGACCGGCTGCGACGGGCTGCACCGCCACCCGCTGGGCTGGCGCGCCCTGGGTTCGGGGACCCGGACGGGCCCGGTCGGGTCTCGGGCGAGCGGTCTGGCCACTGCCGGTTGGCCGGAACTGCCTGGGCCGGGTTCAGTCGGAGGCTGCTCCGGCGTGGCGGCCGGCGCCGGCATCTCCCGTCGCGCTGGCTCCTCCCGCCGCCGGCGCAGCCTCGTCGGCGTTCGACTCCGCCGAAGCGCGCTCGGAGCCCCCGCTCCCGCTCTCGGCCCGCGCGGCTCCCTCGGAGGTCGGGTGGTCGGCGGCACGGCGGATCTGGGCTTCCGCGCCCTGCACCACGCCCACCAACCGATCCACCTCCGCCTGGTCGAGCGCGGCACCCTCCCGCTCGCGCACGAGGAGGTAGCCGAGCTGGCGGGCAGCGTCGTCGGCCCTCTTGCGGAGCTGGACCTGCTCGACCTTGGCGGAAACCTGGGTACTGACCTGGCTCGTGACCTGCGCGGTCCCGGCCATCGCCTGTGTGGCGGTGCTCTTGACCTTGTCCAACAGCCCCATCGAACCTCCTTGGTCCTCCCACCCCCGGTCACCCCCCGGCGACGGTCACCGAGATCCGACGGCTCGCGCCCGTCTCCCGGAGGCCGGCGGGGCTC
>JAJYGM010000379.1 GCA_021785095.1 Actinomycetes bacterium | reverse complement strand
GGCAGCGGCGGCGACAACGGCAGCGGCGGCGAGACCCGGGTGAGCCAAGGCGCCGCGCACCGAGGTGCCGTGCCCTTCGACGCCTCCCTTCGCCACGAACGTCCGAGTGGTGCGAGCGACACCGCGGTGCTCCCCGAGCAGCGGAAGATCTTCGACGCCATCGTCGCCATGCGCGGTCCGCACGAGGCCTTCACGCCACCCGAGCTCGGCCCGGAGTCGTCGTGGGCGACCAACGACTTGCGCCACCGTCACAATCTCAACCGCCTGTGGCAGGGGTTCGAGTGGATCGGGTGGGAGATGGCCCGCTTGCCGGTGCCGCCGGCCGTCGACCGGCCCGTGATCCAGGGTGCCCGGTACCCGAAGGACGCGACCGACGACGAGGCCCGGTACCACGCCTGGCTCCGCCAGCGCGGCGAGGCGACCCACATCGGATCGGGCGAGGGCCTCCCGAAGGCGGCGACGCGGGCGCCCTCGGGATCCCGGCCGCGCTTCTCGGTCGTCGTCCCCGCCTATCGGCCTCCCCTCTGGGCGATCGACCGTTGTGTGGGCTCTGTCCTCCTGCAGGACTACGCCGGCTGGGAGCTCGTGATCGTGGACGATGCTTCCGGCGACGAGGCGCTCTCGGGGAGGCTCCGCCGGATCGAGGACGTCGACCCACGCATCACAGTGAGGGCTCGCCCCGAGAACGGGGGCATCTCCGCCGCGACGAATGAGGGGGTTGGCGGGGCGGGTGGGGAATGGGTCGTGTTTCTCGACCATGACGACGAGCTGCCGCCCTGGGCTCTCCGCCGGCTCGCGTCGGTCATCGATGACGCTCCGGCGGCGCGCCTCGTGTACTCGGACGAGGACAAGATCGACGAGTCGGGACGGCGCCACATGCCGGCCTTCAAGCCCGACTGGTCCCCCGACCTGTTGCTGTCGAACGCATACATGTGCCATGTCCTCGTCGTGCGCCGGGACCTGTTCGACGAAGTAGGGGGTCTGCGCTCCGAGTTCGACGGTGCCCAGGACTACGACCTGATGCTGCGGGCGACCGAGCGCCTCGGGGACGGCGAGATCGTCCACGTGCCCGAGATCCTGTACCACTGGCGGACGCTCACCGGCTCGGCGTCGGGGGATCCGAACGCCAAGCCCTGGGCATTCGAGGCGGGTCGCCGAGCGGTCGAGGACGCCGTACGGCGACGTGGCATCGAGGCCACCGTGGACTCGCATCCCCGCGTGCCCGGCAGCTACTTCGTGCGCCGGGCCGTCGCCGGGCGGCCGCTCGTGAGCGCCATCATCCCGTTCCGGGACGAGCCGGCGCTCCTCGCCGCCTGCTACCGAGCCTTCGTTCATTCGCCCGGTCACGACGAGTTCGAGCTGCTCCTCGTCGACAACGACTCTGCCCTGCCGGAGACCCAGGCCGTCGCCGCCCGCCTCGCGGAAGACCCGCGGGTGCGCCTGCTCGAGGCTCCGGGCCCGTTCGACTGGGTGAAGATCAACAACGAGGCGGCAGGCAAGGCACGCGGAGACGTGCTGTTGTTCATGAACAACGACGTCGAGGCTTGCTCCTCCGATTGGCTCGCCCACCTCGTGGCACAGGCACAGCGGGAGGAGGTCGGCGCCGTAGGCGCCCGGCTGCTGTTCCCCGACGGGAGCATCCAGCATGGCGGGGTGGCCGTCGGCGTGTGCTGGGGGGCGGCGCACATCCAGCAAGGGCTCGACGGGACGAGACCCGGCTACCTCTCGAGCGTGTCGGTCGTGCGCAACACCTCGGCCGTGACGGGCGCCTGCATGATGTCACGGCGGTCGGTCTTCGAGTCCCTCGGCGGCTTCGACGAGTCGTTGCCGGTCGCGTTCAACGACATCGACTACTGCCTGAGGTTGCGGGAAGCGGGCTACCTGATCGTGTACACACCGCTCGCGGAGCTCGTCCATCACGAGTCGAAGAGCCGCGGGCACACCGACGACGCCAAGGAGCTCCCCTACTTCCGCAAGAGGTGGCGGGAGATCCTGCTCGACGGCGATCCCTACTACAACCCGAACCTGGGCCGGTTCGACTCGTTCTGCCGGCTACCCAACGAGGAGGACGAGGAGCGATGGCAGACCTTCCGGTCGATGCTCGACGTGTCGTCGACGAGCTGACAGCGATACGCCAGGCAGCCGGCATGTCGCCGCGGAGCTGGAGCCCGTCGGAGACCTTCGAGGGGGTGCTCATCGAGGCGACCCAGCCGCTCGTGCACGAGAGCCAGCACGTCGAGTGGCTGCACCGGAACTGGGACCTCGGTGCACTGCTCGCCCCTCCCCCCGCCCGTGGTGTGAAGGGGCTGGTCCGGCGCATCGTGCACCGCCTCGTCATGGCCGTCATGGCGCCGTACTTCGCCCGGCTGCAGGACTATCTCGGCGTGAACGTGCGCGCCATCGACGCCGTCAGCAAGCGGGTGGACGAGATCGGCACGAACCAGCTGAGGCTGATCGGCGCCGTGCGGCGCGACATGATCGACTTCGCTCACAACGTCGACAAGCGGCTCGATGGGTGAGAGCGAGGGAGAGCCTGGAGTTGGGGACGGCCGCCTGCATGTCGCCGTCGTCACGCCCTCCTTCGGCACGGGCTGGGGCGAGCGAGCGGACGCGGTCCGTCTCGTCGCCGGCGCGCTCGCGCTCACAGCCGACGTCACGATCGTCAGCCTCGACGACCGCTCCAACCCGGCCACCCGGCCGCCCGAGATACGGGAGGACGGTATCTTCCCGGTCCACTCGGTCGGTGCCTCGCCGTCC
>JAJYGM010000536.1 GCA_021785095.1 Actinomycetes bacterium | reverse complement strand
ACAGCCCGGGCTCCACGCCGATGCCGCACAGTGCGAGCTGACCTCGGCGTTCCCACTCCTCGGCCATTGCGAACTGCTCGTCGCCGAGCTTGACGCCAGGGGTGTGGAACGGGTCCTCCGGGTGGGGACGGGAGAGCGACATGGCCATGTCGAGGTAGGTGACCCCCGCCTCGAGGGCGGCGCGGAAGACGGGCATGACGAAGCGGGGGTCGACGGCGTTCAAGACGGCGTCGCAGCGCTCGGCCCGGATCAGCTCGATCATCGCCTGTTCGTCTCGGGCGTCGAGTCCCACCGCTGCGAAGCGATCTCCTGCGCCTCCGACGGCCCGCCTCGCGCGCGCCACGTCGTAGTCGGCGACCACGACACGCTCGAAGAGGTTCCAACGATCAACGGTGCGGACGACGGCAGATCCGACCCCGCCCGCGCCGACCACCAGCACTCGCACGCCCAGCCTCCAAAGTCCCCTCAGCTCGTGCGACGACGCTACCGACCCACGGGCTGGTCCGCCAAGGCCGCTGGAGCGGGCGCCTCCTCGTTTCGATCGACAATCTTCGGGCCTGGAAAGATGCTGGAACCTCAGCGCCCGCGTGTCGGCTGAGCGTGCCGAACGAGCCGGCAGCCTGCTCGTGGTGGTTTTGCCTGCTCCGGTCCGGCAGGGCCGAGGCAGCCGTCGTGCGCGGACAGCAGATGCGGAAGTGGCGCCGCGTGGCGCCAGAGCACCTGAGTTCTACGCTCAGATCCTCGGATGGGCGATCGAGCAGGGTTCCGACCGCGGCTGGGCGACGCTCGTCCCACCCGGAGGCGGCGTGAGCGCGGAGAACCCGGGCGGGCGCACCACGCTCTCCTTCCAACGCATCGACGATTGGGTGGAACCCACCTGGCCGGGCGGCGAGCACCCCCAGCAGTTCCACCTCGACTTCTCCGTCTCTGACATCGCGGCTGCCGAGCCCGCGGTCCTCGCGGCGGGAGCCCTTCTGCACGCTCATCAACCTTCGGAGAACGGAACGTTCCGCGTCTACGTGGACCCGGTCGGGCATCCGTTCTGCCTCGTCGGCGCCTGATGCCGGATCGGCGGGTGGGGACTCGGATCGGACTTCATCGCTCCCCACCCGATCTGCGCGGCAGACGCACGGGTGCTCGGCGGGAGCTCGAGCCCTCGTGCCCGTGGGCCCTTCAGTCCCCGCGAACCCGTGCGCGATCGTGTGCTCGAGACCTCGGCGGCGGATAGACACGCCGAGCGATCGTGGCGGACGTCCACCCCATCCACCAGCCGCCGAAGACCGGCAGGATTCTGCGCAATCTCTCCTTCTCGTTGCGCGCAGCTAGGACGCCGAGGATGACTGCCCACACGATGCCGCAGCCGATGCTGTAGGCCGTGTAGCTCTGACGACGCGTGCTCACGTGACCTCCTTCGAGCTCACTGGATATGGACCCACTCTGCCAGGATCCTCCATCGCGAACCGAAGGGGCGTCGCGACGGAGCCCTGACATGTAGGCGAGCCCGCCTCAGGTGTTCTCGAAGATCGACGAGCAACGTTCCGTCCACGGGGCCCTCACCGCCGTCAGGAGGCGCCGACCGGAGGCGGTGAGATGGCGCCCGCCGGCGCACGTTCCCGGAGCCATCTGCCCGGGTCCGAGTCGCGCCTGCGAACCCCGCGCGCGCCGACCGCCACCAACGGGCCCGAACAACCAACGTGGTGCTGCGCGATAGCTTGCAGCCGCGGGGCCGCTAGCTCATCCGGAAGAGCAGGGGACTTTTAATCCCAAGGTGCCGGGATCGAGACCCGGGCGGCCCACCTGGTCGAAGAACGCGATCCTGCGCTCGCTGCGACCGTGTCGCTCGCAGCCGTGACCGCAGCGCCGAGGGGAGCTCTGCGCGCTGCGGTGGCCAGCTCGCTCTACGAGACCCGAGGCGGGGGGTCGGCCGAAAAGGAGCTCCCAGCGATACGCGAGCCGCGCACCGAGAAGGGCGCGAGTACGGGAATCAGGCGGCTCGGCCTGCTCGGCGCCACATGTAGGCTCCGGCGGATGCGCGGAGCCTGCCCAGTGCTCGGAGGCCGTGCCAGCGGACAACGATGAGCTGGGTTCGAGACAGCTTCGTGCTCCTCGGGCACAGACCCGATGACCCGCACGAAGTAGCCTCGGGCCCCGAGAAACTGTCGTGCTGCAGCTGACAACGTCTCGGAGCTCGCGTGTCACGCGTCCACTCCGCAGGCGGCGCGTCCGTCGCGCAGAGCGGCGCTTCGGTACCGCGGGGACGCTGTTCGCGGCCTACCTCGTGCTCACGTTCTTGTGCTTCGGCGCCTGGTCGCTCGCCACCCCGCTGTTCGCCTCGCCCGACGAGCCGACCCAGGTCGCCTATGCCGCGGCAGCAGTTCGCGGGGAGGTGCTCGGATACACAATCGACGGACCCGCGAGCGCCTACACCGCGGTGCACATCCCCGCAGTCTTCGCCGCAGGGAACGCCTACGCAACGTGCGACAAGTTCCACCTGACAGTGCCCGCGTCCTGCGCGCCGGCGCTCACAACCTCGACCAAGACAGTGCACGTCGCCACCTACGTCGGGCGGTACCCGCCGCTGTACTATCTCGTCGTCGGGCTCCCCTCGCTCGTGTTCGTCTCGAAGACCGGCATCTACCTGATGCGGCTCATGAGCTCGCTTCTGAACGCGGCGCTCGTCTCCCTCGCACTGCTCGCCGTCGTCGTGTGGTCACGTCGCAAGCTGCTGCTAGTCGGTGTGGCGGTGGCGGCGACGCCGATG
>JAJYGM010000475.1 GCA_021785095.1 Actinomycetes bacterium | reverse complement strand
GGGAGCTCGGAGCCCTCTCCTCTCGCCGTCTCGGCACCGCCGGTGCCTTCGGGCTCGAGCGGGCTTTCCGTGGACGGACCGAGGGTAGCGCCCGGAATGGACTGAGGTCCTCCGCGGCCCGCAGTCAAGCGACTGGGCATCGACGCTTTGCTGAGGTCACCGCCTGCCACAGTGCGACCACAGGACTCCTCAGGGCAGCAGCGGAATCCCCTCCAGGGGCGCCGGCGCGAACATGACGACCCTGTGAGGTGGCGCGACACTTGACAAGTCCTGCTCAGCGACGACAGGTGAGCTCGAGATCAGCTCGAGTCCGGCAAAGGCTGTGCCAGGGCCGGGCAGGCTCAGTGTCAAAGTCACGGTGGCGCCCGGAGCGAGGGACATAACCGCCAGGTGAGAGCGGCTCGGCCCATCGGTTGCAAGTCGCACCACCTCGATCGTGGCCGGCACGTCCCCCGGGTCGCTGACAACGATGCCGCCGCGTTCTGGCAACGACCCACCTGTGCTCGCGATCGATGAAGCAGCAACAGGAAGGAGCCACTCGGAAGCAGGCTCGCAAGTCGCCGCCAGCAGAGCCACCGTCTGGGCATGGGCAGCAACCTGCTGCACGCCACTTCGAGCCACCACCACGCCGACGCCTCCGGCGGCCTTCAGGACGATCGGGCCCCGGAGGATCTGACGCGGGGTCGGCTTGGGGGTCCGCGCCGGCGGCACGGTGGGCGACGGCAGCGTTATCTCGCGTACGTCGCCGGCAGGCACGATTGCCGAGATCTCGACTACGGGCCGGCCGCTCCCCTGCGACGAAGCGGAGCGGGACGAGATGCTCACGTCGGCGGCCCGCGACCCTGGGTCGTACACGTCAACAGAGACGGTTCCGCTCCGTGCCACGGGCCCTGGAGTCATCACCCAAGAGGAACGGGGGGACCCTACACCGATCACAAGAGCCTGCCCGTGCAGTGCCGTCGCCGCCGTTGGATCCGAGGCAACTGTCTCATAGGCGCCGAGAACGACCCGGCCCATCGACGTCTCGTCGGAGATCGCGACTAGGGCCTGCTGCACGACCAAACGTGCGAGGTCGAACACCTGGAGCGAATAGGGCCTGATGATCAGACCCTGCAGGGCGGGAGGGACGACAACTCCCGAAGCGGTCGAGGCACGTATCCCGACCACGGCCTGAGTTGCGGTCGGATCGAAGAGCGCGACCAAGATATCGGAGCGGCCGCTGGTCGATCCCGCGGCGATATAGGAGCTGGTGGTGCCACCAGTTGCGCAAGGGGACTCTTGCTGGGTCGGGCTCGGCAAGGACCTCGGGGCGCGTCTCTTCCCCCCGGAGGAGGCTGCCGCCCGTGGCACGGTGACGGTCGACTCGAAGACCGCGACCGAGCCGGCGATCTCGAGGACGCTGACGGCGTCGTCCTGGCGCGGACCCGTCCTGCGCAGCGCTACGACTCTTTGGGTACCGGGAGCCAGAGCTAGCTCCGTGCTCCAGGATGGCAAGGCGCGCTCAGCTCTCCTCGGGACAGCGGCTACGGCGTCGACAAATACCTGGACGCGGGCAAGAGCCCGCCCTGGGTTGTCTATGACGACAGATGACTGCTTAGACGATGACCCCGCTGGGAGCGGGCCGGGACATTCCCACTCGATCGAGGTCGATGACGCCAGGTTCACTACAGGAAGCTGCCCCCCTCGAGGCATGTTGGCGGCACGAGGTACGCCAGTGCGCACGACCGCCCCAGCTGTCAAGATGCCGGCCAGCATCAGAGCTACGAGCAGGATCGCTCGCACGCGGACTCGTACCTCGGCGCCGTTTGCCTCGCGACCTGCTCTCGAGCGCAGGCGCACGGCTGCCGGGGTCGCGTCGCTGTCAGGTTGCATCGCGAAGTCGCTTCCGCAGGCGGTGGTGGCGAGGCGACGATGGAGCCGGGATCTGGGCGGGCTCGGTGGGCTCGGCATTTGCCAGCCGGGCTACGTCGGCTACCGCCCGGGCCGTCGCGGTCCCGCCGGCGGCTGCCACAGACGCGCGACGCGGCCGCGGCCGCCGCCTCCGCAGCACTCCTTCGACTATGCACGAGCAGATCACGAGGAGCCCGGCCGCGACACCGACCAGTGCGAACCCGCCGAGGGACGCGCTGCCTGGTCCCGAGAGAGTCCCCAGCCCGTCCTGCGGTGTCCAGCGGGCGTTCGCCCAGACAAGCATCCCGTCATCGTTTGGCAGCTGGCGCAGGTCGGTCTGGGCCTCGAGGCCAGTGACAAGTCCTCTCGGAGGCAACGCCGGCACCGGCGCCTGCTCACCTATGAGCGCTGGCGCACCGGCTGTCGGTACGACTATGTAGCGGATCCCGGCCGGGGCGACCAGGGCTCCAAGTCTAAGAGTGCGGCCCGCCATAGCTGATACCACATCCTCGGACACTCCGCCGGCAGGTCCCGGGTTGGCAGCCGGCCAGAGCGTGGCCACGGTGGGAAGCCCCGCAGTCGTGACGAACGCAGCCAGGCCCTTGGCCGCCTGGAATGCCGTGCCTGGCAGCGCCAGCGGATTGCCGATCCAAAGGACGCGAGCCCCAGGCGGAAAGGGGGTCGTGAACTCGGCTGACGCTTCTTCGAAACCGATTCCCGGCATCCCCGCTCGTCCCCCGAGCAGAGCACCCAGAGCAGGCACAACCCCCAGAGCCAGGCAAAGCGCAGCCAGCACCCCGGTTACCTGCCTCCATCCGAAGCGATGCCGCCTCAGGTCGGACTCGAACGCGGCCGTCCCGATCCCACAGCAAGCTGCGAAAGCGACCGCGGCGGGAGCCACCAGCACCTCGACTCTTCCACCACCGGCGCCGAGCCAGCCCTCGCCCGCTATCCAAGCGAGCAGCACCGATCCGAGCGCGCAGAGCCACCAGCGAGTCACCCAGGCGAGCCGCGGTCCCCTGGCCCAGAGGAAACCGAACGCAGCAAACCCAACCAGTCCGGCCACCCCCCAGAAGCCGCCTATTGCTCCGGTGTGCCCCCGCAGAAGGTCAGCTGGAGAAAGTGCCGATCCCGCAGACGAGACGCTTCCGGAGAACAGGCTCCACCTCGCCCCACTCTGGAACCAAGTCACCGACCAGGGCAGACAGCAGGCAAACGCCACGACAACTCCTGCTGATCCCACCGAGACAGCACGAAGCATCGCGCGCCAACCTCCGACGGCGGCACTCGCGACCAGCGACATGACCGCCACGACGCCGACATCGAGCACGACAGGTGGAGAAAGGGCGATCATGGCTGCCAGGAGGAGCCCGAGAGGTGCGATCTCGGCGATGAGATCTCTCGGGCCCCAGCCACCTCCGGGCGCACCACCCGGTCGTCCGAACGGCTCGAGCCCACTAGAGCGCGCCAGGCGTCGAAGGACGAAGGGCAGGCCCGCCAGGGCGACCGACGACTCGATGTCACCTGTGCCGAGCCCGTTCCATAGCAGCGGCGACGAGACGAACACGACGACGCCAACCAACTGGGCGCGATGAGAGCCAAAAGCATCGAGTAGTCGCCAGGTTCCAATCGAGCCGACGACGATCCCGCTCAGCAGGGCAAACTTGAGCGCGACCGCAGAGCTGTCACCAAGGACGATGCCGACGAGCCCGATCAGACCGTAGGCAGATGGGCTCACCTGCGCTGGCCCCCAGCCCGGGTCACTGCGGCCGCCCACCCACTGGCCGAGGAGGTGAAGCGCGCTCGGGGCGACGACAAGGTCGCCGATGACCGGTAGGTGGCCAAAGAGCAGGCCGCGTACTCCCACCAGAACAAGCAGGCTGATCAGGATGGCAACGACCGCCCGCCCTGACTTCATCTCTCCGCTCCGAGCTCGCTCGTACAGAGCCGTCAGCTTGTCGACCTCGCGGGCCCGGTCGTCTCGTTGGACGTGCGGTCCGGCGCCGGGACCCGCCGTTACGCGACCAGATGGTGCGCCACGATGGTGTCGCACCGCAGAGCCGTCGCCCTGGTTTTGCGGATCGGTCAGCCGGTGGAGATAGCTGCGCCGTGCCATGCGGCTGACCAAGGGCCGATCGCTCACCTGTCTCACATCGTGAACCACCTGGCGCGCCTCACGCAGCGACCGCCGGTGGTCAATGTTCCATCGCCACGCCGAGCGCGCCGCCCTGGCGCGGTCCCTCCTCCCTGTGAGGGGGGCGGCCACCGAGTCGAGGACCACCAAGATGGCGAGCTCCAGAGCGACCGTCAACCTGCGCAGGAGCCCGTAGTTCTTCAGGACCGAGCGCAGCTCGTTTCGCCGGCGGATCGCGGTCTCGTTCCCGATCGGCCTCTCGCCGGCGGCGGTCGACTGGCGATGGCGCGCGACGGCGCGAGGCGCGATGACGACGCGCGCGGCGGCCAGCTGTGCTCTCCAGCACAGGTCGACGTCTTCGCCGTAGGCGCCGATCTCCGAATCGAAGCCACCGATCGCGGCGAAGAGATCAACCCTTGCGAGCATGCACGCGCTCGGCACGGCGAAGACCTCTCTGACCTCGTCGTGCTGTGCCTGGTCGAGCTCACCTTCTTCGATGCGGGCAACCGGAGACCCGAACCGGCTCATGCCGAGGCCGATCTGCAGTATCCGATCGGGAGTCTCCCAGTCAAGGAGCTTCGGGCCGACGATGCCGGCGTTGGAGCGGAACGCCTCCTCGACCATCAGTCGGACGGCACTGGGAGCAAGCGCGACGTCGTCGTGGCAGAACAGGAAGAAGCTTGCCCCCTCGATCCCGCTGAGCACCTCGTTTGCTGCCGCCGCGAACCCCGTCGCGTCAGGGCGCCTGCGCACGAACCCGCCCGGGAGGAACTTTGCCACCTGGGTTGTCAGGTCGTCGCCTGTCCCGGTGTCTACAACAAGGACATCCAAGCTCGGATAGTCCTGAGCTGCGAGAGACTCAAGGCACTGGTCCAGTCCCGCCGCCGAAGCCGTGCTGACCACCACTGCGACGACCGGTGGTACGTACTCCTCCGGCATGAAGGGCCAAGGCTACTCGCTCAGCAGCGCTTGCAACTGTTAGCACGTTGTGCTACAGTTGCGTGCAGACGGCAGGTTGCTCGGCTCGTGGTAGCTGCTCTGCCGAAGGCTTGAACAAAAGGAGTGCTGCCATGGTCAGCAGGGCAAGCGGAGAGCAAAGCGCCAGGAAAGAGATCGCGGCGGCGGCAACGGATCTGACAACTGTCGCGAAGGACGCAGCATATGTAGCAATCGGGCTGGCCGTGCTCGGTCTCCAGAAGGCTCAAGTCCGGCGCCGTGAGATCAGTAGCCGGCTCGATGGAGTGTGTGGGCACCCGGGCCACTTTGTGCACGCGGGCGAGCTGCCGGTGAAGGACATGGCGCAGGAGCTGGCAAGGGCCGTGAAGGAAGTCGACCACACTGTCGGCGAGCTGATCGAGCGTTGGGATGGCGCGATCGAACCGCTCTCTGAACGGCTCCCTCCTGGTGCGCGGGCCGTCATCTCGCAGGCCAAGGACGCTCGCGATCAGCTTCGTTCCTTCTTCACGTCACTTGCCGGCTGACCTCGGGGCCAGGGACGTCACGACGCCAGAACTCGAACATCTCCTCGAGCGTCGACTCGAGCGGTATCGAAGGCTCCCAGCCGGTGGCATGCCGAAGCTGGGCGGCATCCCCGGTGAAGACGGGAACGTCGATAGGACGAAACAGGGAGGGATCCGACACGAGGTCGACAGGTACCATGGCCATGGCACACAACCTTTGGGCGATCTCGGCGATAGTGACGGCTTTGCCGGCGGCGACGTTGTAGACCTGCCCGGCTATCGCGGGGTCCTCGAGGACGGCCGAGGCGAGCAGCCGATAGGCGCGCACGACGTCGCGTACATCGGTGAAGTCCCTCGCGGCCGCGAGATTACCTATTTTCACGTCGCCTCCCCCAGACCGTTCGACGCGGGCGATCCGCTGCGCGAGGGCAGAGACGACGAAGTCGGGCGACTGTCCAGGGCCGACGTGGTTGAAGGGGCGCACGCGAACTGTTGGCACCTGCCGTCCCAGCCACGCCTGGAGGGCGAGGAACTCGGCGGCCACCTTGCTCGCCGCATACGGCGTCACCGGCCGCAGCTCGGCGCCCTCGCTGATGGGTCCGTCTCCTGCAGCTTGGCCGTACACTTCTGCCGAGCTCACGACAACGACGGCGGGCAACACCGAGCATCGTGCCGCTGCCTCAAGGACGTGCAAGGTTCCTAGGGCGTTCACCTCGAAGGTACGAACGGGATCCGTCCAGGACCGGCCCACGTGAGAGAGAGCCGCGAGGTGGTAGATCACGTCGGGATCGACGCGCAGCACCGACGCGGCGACCGCGTCGGCGTCCGTGACGTCGACGTCGGAGTCGGTTAGCACCACCTCGTCACCGAGCTCTTCCAAATGGGCGCTCAACCAGCCGCCAACGAAACCCGACCCACCCGTCACATAGGCCCGCACCGCCGCAGCCTACAGTTGCGCTGCGCCAGTCGCGAGATGCGCGCGCCGCTCACCTCGCGGTGCGCCGGCGCGCCTCGCGGTAAGCCTCGATGTGCAGTGCAGCGGTGCGCTCCCAGGTGAACGCCGCGGCACGCCGCAGCCCTTCTGCCCGCCGTTGCGCCCGCTCAGCTTCCCCGACCTCCAGAGCGCGCCCCAGTGCCTCGGCCAGAGCCTCGGCGTCTCCGGCGGGGACCGTCCACGCGGCCTCACCCGCGACTTCGGCCATCGCGGTGTCCGACGTCGTGACGAGCATCGCCCCGCAGGCCAGGGCCTCGAGGGCGGGAAGGCCAAAGCCCTCCTCGAATGAAGGGTACGAGACAACTCGCGCGCCTCGAAGGAGCGCCGGGACCGCCGAGTCGTCCAAGTAGCCGAGGCGCCGAATCCGCGAGGCGTGGCGACAACGCTGCACTGCGCGAGCGACCTCCGCGGCGCCCCAGCCCTCGATCCCGGCAAGGACCAGCTCCAAGCTGTCATGTCTCAGCGCGACGCGATCGAAGGCCTCGATCAGCGAGACGATGCCCTTGCGTGGCTCGAGCGTGCCAAGATGACATATGTAGTCGAGCCCGGGTGGGCAGCCGTGACGCTCGAGCACCGCCGCGTCGCTCTCGCCGTCATCTCGCTCCGGCGTGAAACGCCGATGGTCGACTCCATGCGGAGCGATGACAACCGCGCCTCGAGGCGCGAACAGCGAAGTCAGACGCGTGGCCGTCGTGGCGCTCACGCACACGATCACGTCGGCGTCGCGCGCGGCCCGACGGATCGCGCGGCGGAAGAACCGCACCTTCGAGCCGACGTGCCACTCGGGGTGGTCGAAGAACGTGAGGTCATGAACCGTCACGACTGAAGCGACACCTCCTCTCGCGTGAGGCAAGGTGTAATGCGGTCCGTGGTGGACCTCGATCGCCGGATCACGCAGGTGTGCGATCACCGGACCGAGACACCACTGCTCGTATGCCACCCTCAGGGGTCTCGGCGCCCACACGGGGTCTACAACGCGACTAGAGGGAGCGAGAGCTCGCCACCTCTCAGCGTCCCCCTTGCGGCAGACGACAGTGAGATCTATGCCCTCGAGCCCGGAGAGCGCCCCGGCGAGCTCGAGCACGTAGCGCCCCGCTCCAGCGGGACGGTGTGGGATCGCACTTACGTCCAGTGTCGCCGCTAGTGCCTTCACCTTGAGACGACCCCCGACCACCACGCGACATGGTGACGGGCCGCCGCCTCCCACGTCCGCCCTCGCACGCTCTCGGGCCCGGACCGCGCAAGGTCGCGGCGGCGGCTGTCATCGGTCGCCAACGCACCGATGGCCTGGCGGATCTCGGCGGTGGAGCACGCATCGACGACGACCGCCGGACTCCCGTGCTCGACAATGCTCGGTACTGCGGAGCTCACGACCAAAGGCGCCCCCGCAGCCAGCGCCTCGACCGCGGGAAGGCCGAACCCCTCGACGAGAGGTACGTAGGCTACGACACGTGCGCCCCGGTACAGAGCGCTCAGAACATTGTCCTGCACCCTGCCTGCAAGCACGACGCCCTCGCACACGCGAAGGCGTGGCCCCCAGCCCGCGGGACCGACCACGACGAGCGGCCACGGCTCAGGGAGATCCGCTCGCAACTGACGGTAGGCCGCGATCAGCCGCTGGAGGTTCTTGCGGGGCTCGAGGGTGCTGACACTTAGCAGGTACTCACCCGACACCCCGAGATGGGCCAGGAGACGGGAGGCGCCCGCGTTGTCCGGCGGCCCCAGGTGATCACATCCCTCGGGTATCACCTCGATTCGAGCCGCGCCAACACCGACACCGGCGCGCATCAGACCGTCGGCGACTGAGCGGGAGGGTACGACGAGGCTGCGAGCGTGCCCGCACGCCCGCTGCAGGGCGGCTTCGTGCCACGCGCGTCCGCGTGGCGGGTAGGCGTCGGGGACTTCGCGCCAGGCAATGTCGTGCACCATCACGGTGAGAGCTCCGCCGGCCGGCGGAGGGGTGGCGAGAGACAGGGCGTGCACAAGATCCTGGTCTTTGATGGAGAGCAGGCCACGGTCCCACAGCCGCGTTATGACTCGATCCGGGGCCGTTTCGAGCAGGGGGATGCGCCCGAGTGCCGCGAGGATCGGTCCTCCGACGCTTCGGAGCGGAAACGGGAGCCCTGCAAGGGGATCGTCTTTTTGGCCCCGTCGCGCAGGACCGGCGACAACGGTCAACTCGGGAAGAGGGTCGAGAGTAGACAGCCCGTCGAGTAGGCACCTCGTGAACCGGCCGATCCCTCCCGGAACCGGGCGCCGGAGCTGCTGAGCGACAAGGGCGACTCGGATCGGCAAAGAACCTCGCTGCTCCGATGCACGATGATCAGGTCCGCCGCGTGGCCCGGTCACCTCAGGGAATCTGCCGCATCAAAGTAGAGACCGACCATCGCCTCGGCTGTCGAGGTCCAAGAGTACCGTGCCGCCTGCGCGAGGCCCCTCGAGCGCAGGCCGACTCGGAGCCCCTCGTCCGAGAGCACTGCCTCCAGCGCGCCGGCCAGCGCGGCGACATCACCGACGGGCACTACGAGCGCGCCGTCACCGACTATCTCGGGCACGGCCCCCCCGGCACAGGCAACGACAGGCACCCCTGCGGCCATCGCCTCGAGGGGAGGGAAACCGAAGCCCTCATAAAGCGAGGGGTAGGCGAGCGCGCTCGCACGCGCCAAGAGCGACGCCCTGACCGAGTCGTCCACGTATCCGAGACGAACCACCCGGCCTCCGAGCCTGGATCGGGCGATTGCCGCGTCTAGGGCCGGGCTCCCCCGCCCTTCGGCGCCTGCCAGGACGAGACGTAGCCCAGGATGGGATCCAGCCATCTCGGCAAAGGCCCTGACGAGCGTCGGGTAGTCCTTGCGCGGCTCGATCGTCGAGACGGCCAGCACGAACGGGCCGTCGAGTGCGCTCAGTGCTGGCGCCGTGGCCTGACCGAGATGTCGCGAGCGGGGCGGGAGCCCATAGGGGATCACCCGCACTCTGGCAGCGGGGACGGCGACGATCTCGCGCAGCTCGTCGGCGACATAGTGGGAGGCAGTGTGAACGAACGCGCCACGGACGACGGCTCGCCTGACAAGGACGGGGTAGCCGAGCGACGCGGGCGCGCACAGCTCCGGGTACCGCCAAGGCGTGACGTCGTTGACCGTGATCACGGCGGCGGCCCTCCGGGGAGGCGGTACGACGAAGTTCGTCCCGTGCACGACCGAGACGCGGCCGACGACGAGCTCGGCCGAAGGAGTCCCGAACGACATCCACGCCCTGTGGGCGATCCGCGTAGGAAGGCCCAAGTGGCGAAACCTCGTCCCCTCGGGGAGAAGTGCCCCTAGCCTGCCCGCCCTCCGAGCGATGGCGAACGCCGTCACCTCGATGTCGCTTCGACCAACGAGGGACCGCAGCAGCTCCTCGCAGGAGACGCCGACCCCCGTGCGTGGCCCTGCCAGAGACAAGACGTCGATTGCCACCTTGAGCGGCGACCGCTCCATCACCGGAAGAGGTCCTCGCAGTAGGGCCTCACCACCTGGTCGCGTACCGAGCCGGACCCGAACACCGACGGATCGAGGCCACGGACCACGGCAACTGGAATGCCGGTTGCCTTGCCCATCACGAGCTCGGCCGCGCCAGCTATCTCGTCGACCAGGCAGATCTCCGTGGCGACGAGCCTATGACCGAGAGCGTCGGTCGTACCCCGAAGGTCGACGACGGCGCGCAACCCTGCGCAACCGATCGCGACATCTGTTACGCCGCGACGCCATGGCCGGCCGAAGGTGTCCGAGATGATGACACCTACCTCGCATCCAGTCCTGGCCCGCAACGCGTCTCGGATCCGTCGCGCGGAGCGGTCCGGGTCGATCGGCAGCAGCGCGGCATAGCCGTCAGCCATGTTCGACAGGTCCACTCCGGAGTTGGCGCAGACGAAACCGTGGCGGGTTTCGGTGATGACCATGTCGCCGCGACGTCTGAGCACCCGGACGGCATCGCTTTCGGCAAGCTCGCGACGCGCGGTTGGGTCGTCTGGGTCGACTGCGACCACGCGACCCTCGGCCTTGGAGACGATCTTCTGGGTGACGACCACGACGTCGCCCTCGACGAGAGCCGTCGCCGCAGAGATCAAGGCGGCCAGATCGTCGCCTGGCCCTATCTCGGGCAGACCGGTCACGGCGAGGATCGTCAGCGACGCGGGAGCATTCACACCGGCATTCTGCCGCGGGTATGCCAAGTGAATCCTCCAGGTCGAGCTTCGAGCTAGCTTGGCACCTGGCCCTGGTGACCCAGGGTCAGGTGAGCTGCCCCCAACTTGGGCGCGGCGACAACGGTGCGAGCGAGCTCGGCAGCGACGGTGGCGTCCCGCATCACCGTCGCGGTGACGACACATCCCATACCGCAGGCTTGCACGCCTGCAACCTGGTCGGCATCGGCTTCGTCGATCACGAGAGTGCCGCACACGCCGCCGAGCCACCGAGCGACTCCGGATGCCGTGGCCTCGCCCCCGAGCTCGACCAGCAGCCGGTCGGCCGGTCCCTTGAGAGCGGCTCCCGCAATGATGGGCGAGACTCCGACGACTTCGGCCCGACGTTGCCTCAGAACCTCCGCCACCCCGGGGACCGCGAGGATCGGACCTATCGACACGACGGGGTTGGAGGGCGCGATCACGATCACCGAGGCGGCCTCGAGCGCGTCCAGGACCCCCGGCGCGGGTGCGGCTCGCTCGGCGCCAACGAATCGGACAGCCGACACTTCGACGGCGTGGCGGAGCCGGACAAAGTAGTCCTGGAAGCTCACCTCGCCACCGGCCCCAAGCGCGAGAACCGTGCGAACAGGGTCGTCGGACATCGGCAGGATCGAGATCGAAAGCCCGTGAGCGCGGGCCAGCTCACCTGTCACCTGCGTGAGGGTCGCACCTGCGCGCAGACGACCTGAGAGCCGCCATCGTCGTGAACTCATCGCCCGCGAGGCCCCAGCCGGTCTCGCGGTTGACGCGGCCGGCGAGGGTATAGGTCACGGTGTCGAGATCCGGGCTGATGCTGAGGCCGTGGAGCTCGGCATCGTCACCGGTGTTGACGATCGCGGTGACCTCGGCCGGTGGCACGACGTCGAGGAGACCGGAGAGAAAGCGAGCGGCGCCCACCCCACCGCAGAGCACTGCGATCATCGATCTCGCCGGAGCTCGTGCATCACTCGCCGCACGCCCTCGGTCAAAGTGGTCCAGGGCTTCCAGCCAAGGTGGATCGACGCGCGGTCGGGGTCCAGGGCGCTGCGCCTCACGTCGCCAGCGCGCTCAGGACCGTGCTGGGGCTGCGCATCGGTTCCCAACGCGGCAGCCATCTCGGCATAGAGCTGAGCCGTGGAGGTCTCGATGCCGGTACCGATGTTGAGGACCAGTCCACCACCCCTCCGGGCTGCCCTGGCGAATGCGTCGACGACGTCGTCGACGTACACGTAGTCGCGAGTGTGGCTGCCGTCACCAAAGATCACGCATGGCTCGCCCGCGAGCAGGCGGGCGGCGAAGATGGCGACGACTCCCGCCTCGCCATGGGGGTCCTGGCGCGGCCCGTAGACGTTCGCGAGCGCGAGCGCGGTGAACTCCATCCCGTGCAAGCTGCGGTAGGCGACAAGGTAGTCGATCACCGCCTTCTTCGACACGCCGTAGGGCGACAGTGGACCCTGAGGAGCGTGCTCGGCCACCGGAAGGTCCTCAGGCTCGAGATCGCCGTAGAGAGTCCCGCCACTGGCGGAGTAGACGATCTTTCCCGTGCCGGCCGACCGCGCAGCCTCAAGGAGCCGGAGACTGCCAAGGATGTTGATCTCGGCGTCTCGCAGGGGATCGGCCACCGACACAGCCACGGAGACCTGGGCGGCCAAGTGGAAGATCACCTCAGGCCGTCGGCGCAAGATGACATCGCTGAGCGAGGAGTCACAGACGTCGACATGGTGAAACCGAAATGCGCCGCCCGATGCCCTCGCGTCGGACAGGTTCGAGAGCGAGCCGCTCGACAAGTCGTCGACCACGTCGACCTCGTGTCCCTCCGCGAGCAGCCGATCTACCAACGCCGAGCCTATGAAACCCGCCCCGCCCGTGACGAGCATGCGCTTCACCAGGGGTACCTGGCACCGCGAAGCACCGCTCCTGGCGGCACGTTGACACCCCCGCGAACCACGCTCACCGCCTCGACTCGGGCACCGGGACCGAGCACGGTGCCGGGGCCGACGACACTGTCTGTCACGATGCAGCCCTCCCCGACGACAGCTCCGGGCAGCACCGCAGACCGCAATACCGTCGCGCCTGGCAGCACCTCGGCGCGCGCCCCGACGACTGAGTCGGTCACAAGCGCTCCAGCACGCACCGCTGCCCCTGGACCGACGTAGCCGACCCCTGACAGCCTTCCCTCGACGGTGCCGCCGTCAGCGACGAACTCGCCGGGTGCACGCTCGTCAGCCAGCGGTCGTGACGCCGCCGTTCGCAAGCCCCGGAGGATGTCGAGCTGCGCCTGCAGGTACTTCTCCGGAGTACCTGTGTCCAGCCAGTAGTCATTCGTAGCCATCGCGAAAAGTCTCCGCCTGCTCGCGATGAGAGGGAAGGTCTCTCGCTCCATAGAGACCGGTCCGCCTGGCGGAATGGCTTCCAGCACGGACTGCTCCATCAGGTAGGTGCCCCCGTTTATCAAATTGCCCAGCGCGGTGCCCGAAGGTGGCTTCTCGACAAACCGCGTCACGCGGTCATCGCCGTCGGTGACTACCACCCCGAAAGATGACGGGTCCTCGACGGGCGTCAAGTGGATCGATGCCTGCGCTTCATGCTCGAGGTGGAAAGCCACGAGACAACCGAGATCGAGGTCAGTCAGGACGTCTCCGTTCAGAACTGCAAAGCGCCCGTCCAGGCCTGCTTGCTCGGCGGCAAACCGTACAGCCCCGGCCGTGTCGAGCGGCTCCGGCTCGACAACATAGGTGAGCTCCACTCCGTTGATGGCGCCCCGCGGGAATGC
>JAJYGM010000806.1 GCA_021785095.1 Actinomycetes bacterium | reverse complement strand
CCCTGACTTCACACGGCTGAGGTCACAGGTTCGAGTCCTGTAACGCCCACAAGATCCCCGTATTCGAACTCGGGCACGCCAAAGAGCACGTCAAACGGCTCGTGACAGGTGAAGTTGGCGACCTTGTCCTCGCGCACTTCGATGCGCTTGAACACGGCCTGATTGAACCCGCGGCGCGTCTGGGCTGACGCCCGCCCGTACGCCTTGGCGCAGTTGCTGGCGAAACGGACCGCGGTCTCCAGGATCTCCTGCCACTCGGCGAGGTGCGCGTCGACCGCAGTGAGTCGCTCCTCTGCCGCGCGGATGTTGGTGCCGATTCGTGATTGCTCTGCCTTCAGCACGGTGACGTCGATCGCTCCGGCGTAGTAGGCGTCGAGGAGCTTCCGCCGCTCGGTCTCGGCCTTGGCGAGCTGGCGCGTCAGGAACTCCCGCTCGGCCGAGTTGCGGTGCTGGCGGGCGGTGATCTCCACTTCCAGGTCCTCCCGGACACGTGCGAGGAAGACCTCCGGTAGCTGGATCTTCTCGTACAGCTGCTCGACCTCGGCTTCGAGGTCGCCCGCCGCGACGTAGGGCTCTCGGCAGCCAGTCGGGTTCCTGTTCTTCTGGCCGAGGCAGTAGAGGTACTCGTACCGGCCCTTCGAGAGCTGCACCGAGAGGCCACGGCCGCACACGCCGCAGAAGAGCGTGCCCTTCAGGTAGTGGTTGTGGCGGCGCTCGCGTGTACCGCGCGCGGCACGCGCGACGAGCAGGTCCTGCACGCGGTCGAACGTGGCGGTGTCGGTGAGCGGCTCGTGCAGACCCGGGTACTCGACCCCGTCCCAGCAGACGATCCCGGCGTAGGCCTTGTTGGAGAGGATGTCCGCCAGCGCCGAGACGCCGATCGGCCCGACTGGGCGGTCGCGCCTCCCGCGGTTGCGCAGCCCGCGGTGCGCCAGTTCGGCGGCAAGGCGCTCGATGGTCCACTCCCCGGTGACGTACTGCTCGAAGGCGGCGGTGATGAGCGGGGCGCGCTCGGGGTCCGGGACGATGTGGGCGACCTGTCGCCCGCCGATGCACTCGCGCACGTTCAGGTAGCCGAGCGGGGCGGCGTGCGGCCAGCCGCCCATCTTCGCCTTCTGGCTCATGCCCTTTCGGATCTCCGAGGCGAGGTTGGCCGAGTAGAACTCGGCCATGAGGGCGTGGATGCCCTCGACGAGCCGCCCCGAGGCGGTCTCCTCCAGGTTCTCGGTCACCGACACGAGCGCAGCTCCTCGGCGCCGCAGCAGCGCTCGGATGGCGACGTGGTCCTCGAGGTTGCGCGCGAGGCGGTCGACCTTGTGAACGACGACAGCGTCGACGTCGCCATCCTCGGCGACGCGGGCGAGCATCGCCTTCAGCTGCGGCCGATCGGCCGATCGCGCCGACTCGCCCCGGTCGGAGTACTCGTCGACGAGGCCCCAGCCCTGGTCGCGGATGTGGCGGACGCAAGCCTCGCGCTGGGCCGGGATCGAGAAGCCCTCCTCGCCGAGGCCGTTCTCGGCCTGCTCCCTCGTCGAGACCCGCAGGTAGATCACACAGCGCATCCTCTTCACGCTCCTTTGCTCCGGTCCGTCCATGAGGGCTCCATCCGCCGCTGATCGCAAGTCGCGCGCCGTCAACCGGCTTCCTCTTCGTCGGTGCTTCCGTATCGCCCACGGGTGGCGCTGCGCAGGCGGGCGGCCGAGGCTGCCGGGCGCGGCCAGCCCGCCAGCTCGGCGAGGCGCAGGCGAGTGTCGTCGGCGCCGAGAGGCGCCCAGATCGCCGCAGCCGGCGCACGGGCGAGCGCCTGGGTAGTGGTGGCGGCCGCGAGGCCTTCGCCGGCGAGGGCCGCATGTGCGCCAGCCTCCCGGCGCGGGCCGGGGACCACGACGAGCAGCCAGAACGGGACGCCCCAGGCGACCTCCAGGCGGGCGTAGTCGGCAGCCTTCTCCGACAGGCGCCGGAGGGGTTCCGAGCCGCGGTCGTACTCGAGGCAGAAGGTGACCTCGGCGTCGCCTTCGCTCCAGAGCCCGAGCCCGTCGGGGCGGACCACCTCGCCGAGGACCGCCTTGCAGTACCTCTCGCCCCACCAGGTGACGAGCTTCGCCCCAGGCATCGCCCGCGCTGCGGCTGCGAGGCGCACGAAGACGTCGTTGGCGCCGACGGTGTGGGCACGGCGCTGGCTTGTCGCGATCGAGAGCGCCTGGTCCGTCCGCCAGCGCATCTTCACCTCCCGGTCGGGGTCGTCGTTTCTCATCACCGCCACGACGAAGGCGCCGAGGCGGTCGAGCACGTAGTGGTACTCGCCGTCGCGCCCGTTGCGCAGGGGTCGGAAGCGTTCGACGAGGCGCAGCTCGTACAGGCGTGTCATCCGGTGCTGGGCGGTGTTCAGGTCGCCGAAGAACATGGCGTGGAGCTGGCTCGTCGTGAGCACCCGGTGCCAGCGAAGGAGACGCAGGATCTCCCTGTCCCGGTCGGTGAGCGACGAGGCCACGTCCATCACCAGCCGGTCGGTGACCTTGCCTGGCCGCCCACGGCGGTGGGAACGAAGCGCTTTCACTGCAAAAGACCCAATGAGTCGGGGTCGACCACTGGCGGGGGTGAACGGCGCCTGTGGTGCGAGGACGCGACCCGAGACCCGGGCAGATCAGGAGTGGCGGGAGACGCGCCCCCTGACACGACCACCGATGCGCCCGGTGAAACGTCGGCCGGTTCGCCCATTCGCAAGGTCTCGCCCAGCGTGCCGGACGCGGTGCCGAGCGCACCC
>JAJYGM010000598.1 GCA_021785095.1 Actinomycetes bacterium | reverse complement strand
GCCGATGCGGATCTCCAGGACGTCGTCGACGACGACTGACTGGGCAGGGACGTCCTTTACAGCGCCGTCACGGAGGGCGTGGGCCACCGGGGCGGTGAGCACGGCGAGACGGTCGAGGAGGCGCTTTGCCCGGACTTCCTCGAAAAGCCCGATGGCCGTGTTCACGGCGAGCACGGCGCCGAAGAGCGCGTCCTGGATCGGTCCGACGACGAGGACCACCACGAAGAGGGTGCCGAGGATCGCGTTGAACCGGGTGAGCACGTTCGCACGGACGATCTGGGAGAACGTGCGGCCCGCGGCGCCGTGGGCGGCGTTCACCTCCCCCGAGGCCGTGCGAGCGCTGACCTCGTCGGCCGTGAGACCTCCGTGCCTCTTCTCCGTCTCGGCCGTCCCGTCCGCCGGGCACGGTGCACCAGCCGGCTCGCGCACGCTCACGAGGCCATGGTGGCACCGGCGCGACCCGTTGCTCCAGGGTCGGTGGTCCCGGGGCCGTCGTGCCCGTTCGACCCGGCCCGGGACTGGAGCGGCACGGCTGGTCGGAGCAGCTCACGCGCGACGGCGTCGCCAAGGTCGATCCGACGTTCTGCCGCGAAGGCTACGCGTGCCGGCGAAGCAGGTAGGTGTCCATCACCCAGCCCTTTTGGAGCTTGGCCTGCGACCGCGCTGCCACGATCTCGTCGGCGACGTCAGCCACCTCGCCCGAGATCAGCACCTGCCCCGCGCTCCCGAGGTACGCAGCCCAGTAGATGGTCACGCCGACCGGATCTACTTGGCGGAAGGAGCAGTCTGCGTCGAGCATCACGACGACGTCGTCGCACGCTGGCGGGAAGCCGTGCGCCGCCAGGAGCCGCCCCGTGGTCACCTGCAGGGGCCGCCCGACGCGGGTCAAGGAGATCCGGTGGGCTGCCGCGAGCATCTCCAAGCTGCTCAACCCGGGGACCACCTCCACCTCCACCGGGTCCGGGAGCGCTGCGAGGACCCTCAGGGTGCCGTCGTAGAACGCCGGATCTCCCCACACGAGCAGCCCGCCCAGTTCGGCGGGGCCGAGCTCGCGCCTGAACGCCTCGCCCAGCGCTGCCGCGCGGGCGGCAGTCCAGTCGGCGACTGCTCGGTCGTAGTCCGCGGCAAATCGATCCCGGCGCGGGTCGTCGACGTCCACGAACCGGTAAGGGTGCGAGGTGACGACTCGCCTGCACAGATCGTGGCGGAGACGGAACAGCTCGTCGGCTGCGGAGCCTTTGTCGAGAACGAAGAAGACGTCGATGCTGTTGAGTGCAGCGAGCGCCTGCCCGGTCAGGTGGTTGGGCTCACCCATGCCGACGCCGACCACGGTGATGTGGTTCATGGCCAACGCCGACAGGCGCCCGCCGACACACATGCGCGCCCATCCCACAGCGCCGTCACGTCCCTGCCTCTCGCGCGTAAGGGCCCCAGCAGACGAACACCGGGTTCTCGGCGCGCAGCCGCACGCCAGCCCCTTGGGTCGGCACCCCCCGGCTGACCGACAGCTCCACCAGGTGTCCGAGCCTCGACGCCGCTTCGACCGCCCGGTCGACCACGGCGTACGTGGCGACCACGACCCCATCGGGCCTGAGTCGCTCGAGGACGGCGTCGAGGACCTCGATCCCCCCACCCCCCACGAAGACTCGGTCGGGATCGCGAAGGCCGGCCAGGGCGTCGGGAGCCGCTCCCTCGGCCACGTGGACACCGACGCCGTGACGGGTGGCGTTGGAGCGGATCCTCGCTGCCTGCGCCGGGTCGCGCTCGACGGCGAAGACCGCGAGCCCTGGACGGAGCCGGGCGCACTCGATCCCGACCGACCCGCTGCCGGCGCCGACGTCCCAAAGGACCCCGCGCGCGGGCAGGGCGAGCTTCCCGAGCGCCACAGCCCGCACCTCGGCCTTGGTGATCATCCCGTCCATGTGGTCGAAATCGGTCTCCGGCAGTCCCCACGCGAGGCTCGGGGCCGCGTGGAGCTGGCTCCGCCCGGTGAGGACCAGCACGGACATCGGGTCGAAGGCTCCTCCCGCGACCGTCGCCAGGTCCGCGACCGTCACGGCTTCGTCCTCCTCGCCCAAGTGCGACGCGACCGCGGCGGTCCCATCGGGGCCTACCGGCTCGCCAGCCGAGATGAGCGCCGCGGCCACGACCTGCGGGGGGCTGTCGGGCGAGGCGAGGATGGCGACGGACCGCTGGGCCGACCCGCGCACGACCCTCACGGCGTCGGCAAGCGGGCGGCCGTGCACCGAGACGACGGCGGCGGCGTCCCAGCTGACGCCCAAGCGAGCGAAGGCGAGGGACACGGAGCTGGGGGCGGGGTGCACGCGCAAACGTCCGCTCCCCACGGCTGCGGCCAGCACCCTCACGATCCCGAAGAATCCGGGATCGCCGGACGCAAGCACGCAGACCGCCCTGCCCGCCCCCGCCGCCTCGGTGATCCGGGCGAGCGCCTGCTCCAGCGGGCTCTCCAAGACGACGATCTCCGTCTCGGGCGCGCGCAGCGCCGCGGTCGAGCGGAGATGACGCGAGGAGCCGGCGACGACGCGGGCGCCCGTGAGGGCTTCGAGCGCGCCTGGGCCGTAGAGATGGCCTCCGTGAAGGCCGACGACCGCGATCTGCGCCATGCCAGGACGCGGCGACGGGGCGGGCACGTCGCGCGCCACGTCTGTCCCGAGCTCGCGGCGGCTCGCTGTCGACACGCCCCTCACCCGAGCGACGGCGACGGGAACCAGGGCATCTTTGAGCGCGCTCGCGCTCGCGGCGT
>JAJYGM010000034.1 GCA_021785095.1 Actinomycetes bacterium | reverse complement strand
GGCCTCCTCGTAGCAGTCGACCACGAAGCGCACCGCCCTGTCGCCGATCGCGTGGGTCGCGACCTGCCAGCCCGCCAGGTGGGCGCCCACGATCGTGCGGCGGAGGTCGCCGGGGTCGGCCTGGGGGTAGCCGGTGTTCTGCGGGTCGTCCTCGAAGCCCTCTTCCATCCAGCACGTGCGGCCGAGCAGCGATCCGTCCGCGAAGACCTTGACCGGTCCGATCCGGAGCCGATCGTCCCCCAAACCGGTGCGGATGCCGCCTGGCAGGCCCAGTGCCCCCTCGAGCATGTCGTCGCGGTGGCCGTCGAGCTCGCCGAGCACGTCGGCCGCGACCATGAGCGTGGTGCGGACGCCGAGCAGCCCTCGCTCACGAGCGAGCTGGTACGCGGCGATCTCCACGGGGCTCTGGCCGATCCACCCTCCGGCGACCCCCGCGTCGCAGACGGAGGTGATCCCCTCGCTGCGGTAGCGCTCGTGGGCCCTGCCGATCGCGGCGGCGATCGTGTCCAACGAGCGCGGAAGGACCACGCGTTGGACGAGCAGCTGCGCCTGCTCTTCGAGGAGCCCGGTGAACCGGCCCTCGTCGTCGAAGACCACCCGGCCACCGTCGACGACCCTGGGCAGCTCGATCTGGGACGCGGCGGCCGAGTTGATCACGCACATGTGCGCCGAGGTGTGGCGCAGCCACACGGGGTGGCCGTGCGCCGCTTCGTCGAGCGCGTGGAGCTCCGGGTGGTGCCCGCCGAGCTTGTTCTGGTCGTAGCCGGTGCCGATGACCCACTCGCCCGGAGGCGTCGTTCTCGCGCGCGCTTCGACGGCGCGGTAGAGCTGGGCGAGGTCGTTGATGGGGGGAGTGGACAGGTCGAGCTCGGAAAGGGAGAGGCCGAACGCGACGGTGTGGCAGTGGGCGTCGTGGAAGCCCGGGAAGAGGTGGCCGTCGTGCTCCTCGCGCTGCGCGGCGTCTCGGGCGAGCGCGTCGGCGTCGTCGTCGAACGCGACGACGCGCCCGTGGTGGACCGCCATCGCCGTCGCGCTCGGGCGTGCGGGGTCCCAGGTCACGATGTTGGCCCGGATGACGGCGTCGACCTTCATGTCGTTCACACCTCCGGTTCGCCGTCCCCGTGGCGGCCTCGGAACGCCTCGGCGGCCGCGCGTGCGGCCGGCGTGGCCGCCAGCGCGAGCGACGCGGTCGTCTCGAGCGTGAACGCCTGCTCGAGGCCGCCCGTGAGACCCGCAGCGAGGCAGCTCTTGGCGAGCGCGAGTGCGCGCCGAGGCTTTTCGGCGAGCACGTTGGCCCACTCGAGCGCCCGCGAGAGCGGGTCCTCGGCCACCAGGTTGACGAGCCCGAGCGCGGCAGCGCCGTGCGCGTCGAGGCGCGTGCCCATGAACACGAGCTCGTTCGCCTTGGCGGGGCCCACCATGGCTGGAAGGAGGTGCGTGACCCCGCCGGTGACGGCGAGCCCGACCTCTACTTCGGGGAAACCGAACACCGTGTCCTGGGCGGCGATCACGAGATCGCAGCAGATGGCGAACTCGAACCCCGCCCCCAGCGCGTAGCCGCGCACGGCGGCCAAGACGGGCATCGAGAGCTGGCGGAGTCGCCGGGTCACCTCTGCGAGGCGGTCGAGGCGTGCGAGCGCGGAAGCGTCGTCCTCGTCCTCGGGCGCCTCCTTCAGGTCATGCCCCGCACAGAAGGCACGGCCGGCTCCGGTGAGCACGACGGCAGCCGGGAGCTCCTCGCCGGCTCTGGCGAGCGCGTCGCACAGGTCCCGCACGAGCGCGTCGTTCACCGCATTGAGCCGCTCGGGTCGGTCGAGCGTGATGACGGCGACGTCGGCGGCCCGCGCGAAGCGGACCGTCGGTGCGCGCCCTTCAGTGTCCTTCGTCGTCACGGGTGCACACCGCGCCTCCGGCCGCCTCCGGGACGCGCGTCGGGCTGGGTGACCGGGGGCTCCACGCCCAGGAGGCTCAGCGCCATCTCCACGAACGCTTTGGTGATCGCGTCGAGCGAGAGCCTCCCGTTGGAGGAGTACCAGTACGCGACGCCGCTGCACATCTCGAGCAGCGCGAAGGTCGCGAGCTTCACGTCGGGGACGTGGAAGTCCCCCCGGCGCGAGCCGTCGGAGATCGTCTCCTCCCACAGGGCCTCGTAGGCGTCGCGAAGCGCCACGGCCTTGCGCCGGCGAGCTGGGGTGAGGGAGCGGATCTCGGCGTCGCCGACGATCGAGAGCAGGTTGTCCTCCGCGTGGCGGCGCACGTGGAGCTCGACGAGCTTCACGATGCGCTCGCGGGGGCTCTCGGTCGTCTCCACGATCTCGCGTCCGGGGTCGAGGAGGCCGCGCATGCTCTTCTGCATGAGCCGGTCGAGGAGGTCCTCCTTCGTGCCGATGTAGTGGTAGAGCGATCCGAGCGTGATGCCGGCCTCATCTGCGATGGAGCGGATCCCCGTTCCCTCGAAGCCCCGCAGGGCGAACAGCCGCAGCGCAGCCTGCTCGACGCGTTCGGCGGTCGACGCGACCGCCGGGTCGTGCGTGGCCATGGGCATCACTATAGCGATCGATCGACCGATAGAAAGCGAGAGAGGGACGCATCCGCGCGCAGGGTGGCCACGGTGTCGCCCACGCCCACCGTCCCGTCCGCGTCGGTCACTGGCCGCCTCCTTGGTCTCACCGGCGGCCGTACGCGCGCAGGGCATCCCGGAGGCGGTCGTGGGGGAGCGCGTAGGCGGTGATGCCGTCGCGCCCGGTCATGGTCTCAGCGGCGACGAG
>JAJYGM010000528.1 GCA_021785095.1 Actinomycetes bacterium | reverse complement strand
CTCGTGCATCCTCGTAGGCCTCGGTGGCCGCGCGTGACTTGAACCCCGCTCCCCGGTGGACGCTCGAGTAGCGGGGGAGGAAGTCGCCGACCGCCCGAGCGACCCCGACGGACGACGGGGTCGACGCTGCGCAGTCGAGGTCCACGTAGGGTCGCTCGACGCCGTCCAGGCAAGGCACGGCGAGCCCGGCACCCACGACCTCGAGCAGGGGCCGCCCTGCGTCGGCGGTTCGCGCTGCGCTGTCGAGCCGGTCGTGACCGCCGCCGCCTCGGGGGTCAGCGACGGTGTCGGTGTCGGATCTCGCGCTGGCCATCGCCGACAGCCTAGGGATAGCGGCCCTTCGATTGCCGTGGGGGGCCCTTGTCAGATCGGCGCTCGAGCCACGAGATAGCCTTCGCGTCGGTGCCGACGCTGGGAGAAACCGGGCAAGAGCCTCTCGTGCCGGCTACCAGGGGGGGCTCGGCCGAGCCCGGGAGCGCACCGGACATCGAGCAGCACCGGAGGCTCGTGGACGCCGCCGAGCGTCTTCTCGACGGCGTCGACCGTGCGCTGGCCGCACTGGATGCCGGGACCTACGGCACCTGCGACGTGTGCGGAGCTGCGGTCGACGATCGCGACCTCGAAGAGGACCCGCTCCTCACGCGCTGCGGCGCGCACCGTGCGCCGCGGTCCTGAGCGCGCCCGGCACGGTTCGTCATCGCGCCCGGCACGGTTCGTCAGCGCGCCCGGCACGGTTCGTCATCGCGCCCGCGGACTACCCGGCTTCCTCCCGAAGGCGAGCACGCGTGCTTCGATGTGGGAAAGCTGGCGGGCGGGTGCGCCCAGGTACTCGGCGACGAGCCCGTCGAACGCCACCCGCGAAAGGAGCCCGGCACCGATGATCCCCTCCCGGGCGTGCTCGAGGCGCGCCGCGGTCAGTCGCCGCTCCTCGCTGTCGGGCGATGTGACCGAGAAACGCGATTGCGGCAGCACGTAGACCTCGACGTCGCCGAAGCCCGCGTCGGCAAGAAGGCCGGGGAGCTTCCGCCCGACCTTCCGGTCGCCGCCATAGCCCGACTGCCAGGCGGACAGCGCCTCGCTGAGCCGGGAGAGCGCCGGTGTCTCCGGGTGCAGGGCGCCGAGCCCGTCGTCGACGTCGAAGAAGGCGGCGGTACCGCCTGCAACGAGCACGCGGAACGCCTCAGCGGCCACCTCTGCCGGGTCGGGCACGTGCTCGAGCAGCAGGCTCGCGGTGACGAGGCGGAAGCCAGCCTGGTCGAGGAGCGGAAGATGCGTCACGTCGGCCGTGACGAACCGGGCCGATGCAGCCGTTCCGAGGAACCTCGACGCGATCTCCTCGGCGCAGCGGAGCACCTGCCGGTCGTGATCGACCCCGAGCACCCTGAGACCCGTGGCCGCGAGCCGTACGGCGAGCGCGCCGTAGCCGGTGCCGAGGTCGAGCACCGGGCCGGAGGAGCGCCGGGCGACGAGCCCGGCGACGACGTCGTAGAGCGCGGAGAGCCCGATGCTCTGGTCGAGGAGCCAACGCTCGGGAGTGCCGGGGTGCTCCGCCTTGAAGCGCCTGTACTCGTCGAGAAGCTGAGCCACGGTGCCCCCCGTGCCCGGTGCCTGCAGGGTGCCCCGTAGGAGGCAGGTCAGCCCTTCTTCGTCTCCCAGAAGATCCTTGTGATCTCGGCGATCTCGTCGAGCAGGCGTTGGCTGACCGCGACGTCCGTCGTCTTCTTGGACTCGCCGGCGCTCTTCGTCGCCTTCCAGAAGAGCTCGTGGAGCTGCGGGTACGTGGCGAGGTGCTCGGGTTTGAAGTAGTCCGTCCACAGGACCCACAGGTGGTGCTTCACGAGCTCGGCCCGCTCTTCTTTGATCTGGATGGCACGCTGGCGGAATTGCTCGTCGCTGGACGCGTTGTGCTTCTCCTGGATGGCCTTGACCGACTCGGCCTCGATGCGCGCCTGCGCCGGGTCGTAGACGCCGCAGGGGAGGTCGCAGTGCGCGTGAGCGACCACGGGCGGACTGACAACGTCGACGGCATTAAGCACTCGGTTCAGCATGCGCATGGCGGCTCCCTCTCGTCTCTTCGCCCTCCCTGCCCGGCGCGCAAGCAGCTGGTCGTGCACAGTGAAGGCATGTTCGGTGTGATCAGACTATCCGTTCGGATCCGAAACGAAGGGCGCGAGCACGGGCGCGAGTGGGCACTCGGGGATGCGCGCGCGCGCATGCACAGGCTGGCGCGGTGGCGTCGCGCGAGACGGCAGCTCGTGCGCCTCGCCGTCGCGGGGAGCTTTGGGACGCTCGTGCTGGTTACCTGCGGCGGTGGCGCCGCGGCGCTCGTAGGTGTTCGCCGTGGCACGCGCCGGGTCGTCGTCGAGGGACGGAGCATGCTGCCGTCCTTCGAGCCTGGGGACCGCCTGCTCGTGGTGCGCCTCCCGCGGCGATGGCCCTTGCGCCGCGGCGACGTCGTCGCCGTGCCGGATCCCAGGCAGCCGGGTCGGTTGCTCGTAAAGCGCGTGGAGGCCACGTCTTCACGCCTCGTGACCGTTGTCGGCGACAACCCAGCGGAGAGCACCGACAGCAGGATCTTCGGGCCTGTCGACCGTGCTGCGGTGTGGGGTCGTGCCTGCTACCGGTACGCGCCCCGGGCACGCAGTGGCGTGGTGCGGCGATCCGCGCCGTGAGCGCCGGCTGAGAAGCGACTCGACCGCGTGCCGAGCGCCGGGTGCCACTCGCGCCGGGCGCTCTCGCTACTCTCGGGCCGTGGCACCCGACCCCGTCGA
>JAJYGM010000103.1 GCA_021785095.1 Actinomycetes bacterium | reverse complement strand
GAACTCGTCGTCCGCCCGGTCGATCTCGTCGACGAGGAGCACGGGCGGCGGCCCGAGAGTGGGCTCGAGCGCACGGAGCAGCGGCCGGCGCACGAGGAACCGCTCGTCGTAGATCTCGTCCTCGGCCTGACGGGCGGACTCGCCCGTCGCCTCGACCGCGCGCAGGTGCAGGAGCTGGCGCGGGTAGTCCCACTCGTAGGCGGCCTGGGCGAGGCTGATGCCCTCGTAGCACTGCAGGCGCAGGAGCTCGCCGCCCGTCCAGGCTGCGATGACTTTCGCCACCTCGGTCTTTCCCACACCCGCGTCGCCCTCGAGGAACAGCGGCCGGCGCAACCTGAGTGCGAGGAAGATCGCCGTCGCCAACCCCTCGTCTGCCAGGTAACCGTGCTCGGCGAGCGCCTTGGCGACGTCCGCGACCGTGCGCGGGCGGTTGTCCTCCTCCTCCATCGCCCGAGACGTTACTGACTCTGTCGTCGAGAGAGACTGACGCTGCTGTCTGGAAGGGCCGGCTTGGCGCTGTCAGCCGGCAACGGCCTCCTCGAGGGCGCGCCGCACGAGAACACGGGCGAGGTGCCGCCTGTACTCGGCCGAAGCGCTGAGGTCGCTCGGCGGTGCGAGCCCATCGCCGGCGCGCGAAGAGGCTTCTGCCGGCGACGCTCCCCCGGCAAGTGCGTCTTCGGCAGCGGTGGCCCGCAGGGGCGTCGCACCCATGTTCACGAGCCCGATGCGCGTCGAGCCGTTCCGGGCCAGGGCGACGCCGACGATGGCCCAGTCCTGTGCACGGCGGTTGAACTTCTGGAACGACCAGGTCGCCCCGGCCGACTTCGGGACCCGGATCTCGACCAGCATCTCGTCGGGCGCGAGCGCCGTCTCGAGGAAGCCGGTGAAGAACTCGTCGGCGGAACGGGTCTGCTCTCCCCGCGGGCTCGCGGTGACGAAGCTCGCGCCGAGCGCGAGGCAGGCCGCCGGCAGGTCGGAGGCCGGATCGCCGTGTGCGATCGATCCGCCGATCGTGCCGCGATGGCGCACCTGCGGGTCGCCGACCTGCCCGGCCACGTGAGCGAGCAGCGGGGCTTCGCGGCGGGCGAGCTCGTTCCGGGCGAGCTCGCCGTGCCGCGTCAGGGCGCCGATCGCGAGCGAGTCGCCGCCGTCCTTCACGTACGACAGGTCGCGCATGCCACCGATGTCGACGAGCAGTGAGGGCGTCGCCATGCGGAGCCTCATGAGCGGCAGGAGCGAATGGCCGCCGGCGAGCAGCTTCGCGTCCTCTCCTGCCTCGGAGAGCCGCTGCACGGCCTCGTCAGCCGTCGACGCCCGGACGTAGTCGAACGATGCCGGGATCATGATCCCTTCGCCTCCTCGCCTCGTGCCTCACTGATCGACCGCCACACCCGTTCAGGCGTTGCCGGCATGGCCATGTCGTGGATGCCGAGCGGCGCCAGCGCGTCGCAGATCGCGTTGATGACTGCCGGCGCCGACCCGATGGTCCCGGCCTCGCCGATGCCCTTCACGCCGAGCAGGTTCGTCGGGCTCGGCGTGACCGTCGAGTCCGTGACATAGCTCGGCAACTCGCTCGCGGCTGGCACGAGATAGTCCATCAGCGTCGTCGTCTTCGGGTTCCCGTCCTCGTCGTAGACGGCCTCCTCGAACAACGCCTGCGCCACTCCTTGGGTGATGCCGCCGTGCACCTGGCCCTCGACGATGAGCGGGTTCACCTGCACACCGCAGTCGTCGACCGCGGTGTACGAACGCAGCGAGACCAGTCCCGTCTCCGTGTCGACCTCGACCACACACACGTGCGTCCCGAAGGGGAACGTGAAATTCGGCGGGTCGAAGTGCGACGAGGCTTCCAAGTTGGGTTCGAGCCCGTCCGGCAGGTTGTGCGCCGTGAAGGCTTCGAAGGCAACCGCCCCGAGCGGCATCGACCGCTCGGGCGTGCCCTTGGCCGTGAAAGCGCCGTCACGGAACTCGAGGTCCTCCTCGGCGATCTCGAGCTGGTGGGCGGCGATGGCTTTGGCCTTTGCGATGACACGGTCCGTCGCGATCGCGACTGCCACGCCGCCCACGGACAACGAACGCGAGCCGTAGGTGTCGAGGCCGTAGGGGGCGATGGCCGTGTCCGAATGGAGCACCTCGACGTCCTCGGGACCGACACCGAGGCGGTCCGCCACGATCATCGACCACGACGTCTCGTGGCCCTGCCCGTGGGGTGAGGTCCCGGTCACGACCTGCACCTTGCCCGTCGGGAGGAGCCGCACCGTCGCCGCCTCCCACCCGCCGGCCGTGTAGTTCAGCGACGCGAGGACGCGAGACGGGGCGAGGCCGCACATCTCCATGTAGGACGAGATGCCGATCCCGAGCTGGACGCGATCCCCCGACTCGCGCCGGCGAGCCTGCTCGGCTCGGAGCCCGTCCATCCCGGAGAGCTCGAGTGCCCGGTCGAGTGCCTGCTCGTACGCGCCGCTGTCGTACACGAGCCCGGCAGCGGAGGAGTAGGGGAACTGCTCGGCCTTGATGAAGTTGCGCCGGCGGATCTCCGCCGAGTCGACGCCGACTGCCCTGGCCAGGTCCTCGATCACCCGCTCGATCGCGTACGTCGCCTCGGGCCGACCGGCGCCACGGTAGGCATCCGTCGGCGTCATGTTCGTGAACACGGACGTGCACGAGAACGAGTACACCGGCACGTCGTAGACGCCGCTGTACAAGAAGGCGCCGAGGAGCGGGACCCCGGGCGTCACGAGCTGCAGGTACGCACCCATGTCGGCGATCGGAA
>JAJYGM010000693.1 GCA_021785095.1 Actinomycetes bacterium | reverse complement strand
GGGATCACCCAGTTCCTCTACCGTGCCGATGAGTACCTGCGGCTCCGGGACGCCCTTGCCAGGCGGGGGGTCGACCGTCCGCTGCTCGCCGGGGTTATGCCGATCACCGGGCCCCGCACGCTCACGCGCATGGCCGAGTTGTGCGGCGTGCCAGTGCCCGACGCGCTGGCGCGCCGGGTGGCGGTGGCCGGTGAGGATCTTGCGGCTGTGCGCGAGATTGGCGTGGAAATTGCCACGGAGCTGTGCGGCCGCCTGCTCGCTGAAGGGGCAGGTGGTCTGCACTTCTACACGATGAACCAGATCGCTGCGACCGCCGAGATCTGCAGCCGCCTCGGCCTTAACGCCCCGAACTGAGCGCCCGCGCCCTTCGCGAGACACCGGATTGATGTGATGTGCCACCTCCGGGACCAGGGCGAGACTGCCACGCTCCAAAGGTCGCTCAAGTCGCGAGCGCTGTGGGACGACGCGCGTCCCGGGCCTCGCGCTTTGCGCCCGAGGCAGGTGAGCAGGGCCGTTTGCGCGCCCACGGCGTGGGGGTAGCGCCCTTGCGGCGTCGGTGCTCGTGCGCCGCGAGGAGGGTGCGTGGTCGGCCACATCGCGAAGTGGGTGGACAACCGACTCGCGTTCTCGCGCTCGGGGCGCAAGATGATCGACTACATCTTCCCCGAGCAGTGGTCGTTTCTGCTCGGAGAGATCGCCGCCTACGCCTTCATCGTGCTCCTCGTCACCGGAATTTTCTTGACGTTCTTCTTCGTCCCCGGCTCGGCGACCGTCATCTATCACGGTTCGTACGCGCCGCTGCACAATCAACCGATGTCCGAAGCCTATCGTTCGGTGCTGGATCTGTCCTTCAACATCCGCGGCGGTTTGCTCTGCCGACAGGCGCACCACTGGGCGGCACTCATCTTCATCGGGGCGATCGTCGTGCACATGGGTCGCGTCTATTTCACAGGCGCCTTCCGGCGACCCCGCGAGCTGAATTGGATGGTCGGCGCGACGTTGCTCTTGCTGGCCATCATGAACGGCTATCTCGGCTACTCGCTTCCGGGCGACCTCGCGTCGGGCCAGGGCATCCGGATCGGCTACTCGATCCTCGAATCGATCCCCTTCGTGGGAAGCTACCTCGCCGAGTTCCTCTTCCACGGCCAGTTCCCCGGGTCGGGCATCTACGTGGAGCGATTCTTCATCCTCCACGTCCTGATCCTGCCGCTTGCCATCATGGGGCTCCTTGGCGTGCACATCTTGATGATCATCAGGCCGCATCACACCCAGTTCAAGGACGCTGATAAACGCGGGGATAACGTCGTTGGTTCGCCGATGTTCCCGTCGTACGCGGCCAAGAGCACCGGGCTGTTCTTCATGGTGTTCTCGGTGATCCTCGGCCTGGCGGCGGTGGTGCAGATCAACCCGATCTGGCAGTTCGGGCCCTACCTCCCCTTCCGGGCGACGGATGCGAGCCAGCCGGACTTTTACGCCGGCTGGCTGGAGGGGGCGCGGCGACTCTGGCCGAACTGGGAGATCAACCTGCCGGGCCACATGGTGCCCGAGCAGTTCTTCCCCGCGGTCTTGTTCCCGGCGGTGACCTGGATCGGCCTGTATCTGGTGCCTTTCGCCGACCGCTTTCTCACCGGCGACAAGCGCGAGCATCATCTCCTCGCACGACCCCGCGAGCATCCGGGTCGGACCGCGTTCGGGGTCGCGATGTTCACCTTCTATGCCGTGCTGTTCATGGCTGGTGGTGATGATGTGCTCGCGCACTACTTCGGCATCGGTGCGCACGAAATCGTCTGGCTCCTCCGGGTGACCGTGTTCGTCGCGCCGGTCCTCGCCTACGCCGTCACCTGGAGGATCTGCCGCGAGCTCGGGCGCGTCCCGATCGCCACCGCGTCGCAGCGCTACGTGGTGGCGGTGCGCCAGGCCGACCGCTCGGTCGCGCTGCACGAGCTGCCCAGAGAGATCGAAGAGCCCGAACCTGAACCGGTCGAGCTCGGCTGAGCGAGGCATTTTTCGCGCTCGATCTGACCGCGACGGTGATGGAGGGATAGCCTGCCGCCGATGACGAAAAGCGCCTCTACCCCAGCGCCGGTGCAGGTCACCGTCACCGGCGCAGCCGGCCAGATCGGCTACTCACTCCTCTTCCGCATCGCCTCGGGGCAGCTCCTCGGGCCGAACCAGCCCGTGGTGCTCCGCCTGCTCGAGATTGAGCCAGCGATGAAGGCGCTCCAGGGCGTCGTGATGGAGCTCGACGACTGCGCCTTTCCCTTGCTCGCCGACGTCGTGACGACCTCGGAGCTGAAGACCGCCTTCGACGGCACCTCCTATGCCCTCCTCGTGGGCTCGGTGCCCCGCAAGGCCGGCATGGAGCGCAAGGACTTGCTCGGCATCAATGGCGGGATCTTCAAGCCCCAGGGCCAGGCGATCGCCGCGCACGCCGCCTCGGACGTGCGGATCCTCGTCGTGGGTAACCCGTGCAACACCAACTGCCTGATCGCCCGCTCGAACGCCCCCGAGATCGATGCCGAGCGCTGGTTCGCGATGACGCGCCTCGACGAGAACCGGGCGAAGTCCCAGCTCGCCCGGCGTGCTGGCGTGCCGGTGCGCTCGGTGAGCAACCTCGCGATCTGGGGGAACCACTCCTCGACCCAGTTCCCTGACGCCTGGAATGCCCGCATCGGGGGCGAGCCGGCCGCGAGCGTCATCGGTGATGAGGAGTGGCTGCGTGGCGACTTTCTCACCACGGTGCAACAGCGTGGCGCGGCGATCATTGCCGCTCG
>JAJYGM010000022.1 GCA_021785095.1 Actinomycetes bacterium | reverse complement strand
GCCGTCGGGTGCCGCGTCCGGTGGCGCCTCGGGCGCCGTCTCAGCAGGCGCCGTCTCGCACGCCCCGGCGGGCGCGGCGACGGGCGCCGTCTCAGGCTTCACGGTCGCTCGGCCAGTTCGGCCCGTAGAGGTACCACTGCTCGGGCGCCCGCCGCACCATCCACTCGAACGCGCTCGCCAGCTCCGCCGTCAGCCGGGCCACGTCGGTGCGCAGCGACCCGGTGCGCGTCGTGTCGAGCGGCGCTGTGATCACCGCGAAGTGCGACTCGGCCGGACCGCTGTAGATGACGGCCGGGATCAGGACCGCGCCGGTGCGCAACGCGAGCGTCGCGGGCCCCGCGGGAAGCGTCGTCTGCTCGCCGAAGAGCTCGACGGGGACGCCGCCGCCGGCGATGTCCCTGTCGCACACCAGCCCGACGAGCCCCCCGCTGCGGAGCTCGCGCAAGAGCCTGCCGGTCGACTCCTCGCCGAGCGGCACGATCCGAAGCCCCATCTCCTCGCGCTTTTCGAGGAACCAGCGGAAGAGGGCCGGGGGCTCGATCCGCTCCGCGACGCTCGTCATCGGGTGGCCCTCGAGGGCGAGCCATGCGCCGCCCCATTCCCAGCTGCCGACGTGGGGCAGCGCGAGCAGGACGCCGCGGCCCGACTTGAACGCCTGCTCCAGGTGCGCGTAGCCCCAATCGAGCACGAACCGGCTCCGCACCACCTCGGGCCTCGTCGACGGCAGGCGCGCGCCCTCGACCCAGTACCTGGCGTAGCTGCGGTACGAGCGGCGAGCCCACCGGCGCACCACCGCCGGGTCCGGCGCGACGGCTGGGGACGTGGAGCCGAGCACGCGCACGAGGTGCCGCTCGCGCAGCGGGAGGGTGCCGTGCGGCCTGAGGGCCATGGCGCTCCCGACCAACGCGGCGACGGCGGAGGCGACCGGCTCCGGCAGGACGCCGAGGCCTGCCCCCGAGATCCGGTAGGCGAGGAACGTCGCGGCGGACCGGAACCGCTCAGGCGCCACGGTCGGCCGGGTCGGAGCCCCTCAGGCCCCGATGCCCCGAGCGCGCTGCGCGGTGCGGGCCGCGGGACGCCCGTACGGCGCGGGCGGCCTCGGTGCGCTCGCGGCGGGCACGCGCACGCGCGGTCCGGCTCTCGAGCGCCTCCTGCCGGCGCGCCCGCCAGCGCGCGGCGAGCTCTCCTCTCGGCTGGCCGGGAGCGAGGTACCCGTCGCGCCGCGCGCGCCGGACCGACGACCGCGGGCTCCGCTCCGGGCGCCACCCGAACCCCGAGGGCGCGCGAGCCCCTGCGGGTTCGCCCACGCCGGGCGCCGGGCCCTCCGCCGCGCGCCATGCGGTGAAGAAGCGGGCGAGCGCGGTGAGCATCGTGAGGCCGAACAGCGCCCACAGCACCGGCACGAGCAGCCACGGCTCGAGGAAGCCGGCACCGAGGAGGATCATGCGCTCCGCCCGCTCCATGAGCCCCCCGAACACCCCGCCGTTCGTCATCGGCAGGCCGAGCGCGTCCGCCTTCGCGCGCACGTAGGAGACGAGCGAGGCGGCCGCGAGGACAGCGAGGGGGAGGAGCGCGAGCTCCCCGTCGTGGACCGAGACGAGGTACCACGCGACGCCGGCCATCAGCACGGCGTCGGCGAAGCGGTCCATGACCGAGTCGAACAGCGCGCCGCGCACCGAGGCCTTCCCCGTCGCCTTCGCCACGGGGCCGTCGAAGAGGTCGTGGAAGCCCGTGACCGCCAGGAGCGGGATGCCGACGAGGAGGTGCCCCGTCGCCACGACCAGCGCGGTCGCGACGGCGAACACGAGCCCCGAGGCGGTCAGGAGATCGGCGGTGACCCCGAGACGGGCGATCCGGCGACTCACGGGTCCCGTGAACCGGTCGACCCCTCGTCGCCAGCGACCGTCGAACACCGCGCCGAGTCTACATCGACCGTTCCGCGCCCCTTCGGTCCGGTCCGGCACCCGACGAGCCTTGCGCCGGGTGGTGGTTAACTGGCGGCGGGCGCACGCCGGCGGGGGTGCCGGCCAGCCCGAAAGGAGGTCGCTGTCGTGGCACCGCTCGCGCCGTCCGAGATCCGCAACGTCGCCCTTGTCGGCCACCATGCTGCCGGCAAGACCACCCTCGCAGAGGCGCTCCTGCTCTCCACGGGTGTGCTCAGCCGCCAGGGGTCGGTCGAGAAGGGGACGACGGTCTGCGACTTCGAGCCCGAGGAGATCTCACGCCAGCTGTCGATCTCGTTCGCCATCGCGCCGTGCAGCGTCGACGGCGTGAAGATCAACCTCCTGGACACGCCGGGCTACGCGGACTTCGCCACCGACATGCGCGACGCGCTCAGCGTCGCGGACCTCGCCGTCGTGGTGGTGAGCGCCACCGACGGCGTCCAGGCCCAGACCGAGGACGCGTGGCGCGCGGCGGCCGATCTCGGGATGGCGCGCATCGTCGTCATCGACAAGCTGGACCGCGAGCGGGCCGACTTCGACCGCACGCTGGCAGAGGTCCGGGCGGCCTTCGGCGCCGGCGTTGCGCCGGTGGAGCTCCCGATCGGCGCAGAGAGCGGGTTCCGCGGCGTGATCGACCTGCTCGACGACCGGGCCACCCTCTACGACACGGCGTCCGGGCCGCCGGTCAGAGGGGTGGACGGCCCCGTCCCCGAGGACCTGGAGGTCGCCGAGCACGCCGTCCACGAGCAGCTCGTCGAGGGGATCGTCGTCGGCGACGACGAGCTGATGGCCCGCTACCTCGAAGGCGAGCCGATCGACCGGGCCGAGCTGCA
>JAJYGM010000257.1 GCA_021785095.1 Actinomycetes bacterium | reverse complement strand
GGCGTGCCGGGTCGCGGCGTGCCGAGTCGCGGCGTGTCGGGTCGCGGCGTGCCGAGTCGCGGCGTGCCGATACCGCAGAAGCGGAGCGGGGTGCGGAACTTCGTGGGGTCATGTCTCGTCCTTCGGTGGTGCCAGGCGATTGGGTGTGCTCGGAGGGCGGAGCGTTGCCAGAAGCGAGCGCCCGTCACGCGGCCCGCGTGCGCGTGTGCAGGCGTTCACACGAGTCGGGCGGGAACGTCAGGCGCGACGGTCCCGCCCTGCCCGTGTGTCCGGGCGACCTGCCCATTGTCCATGACGACCACGTGGTCGAGGCGCTCGAGATCGCTCGCACGATGCGTGACGACGATGACACTGTTGCCGCGCGTGCTTGCGTCGTCCACGACGCCTGCGACGAGGCGCGCGCCGCCATCCAGGTCCAGTCCGGCCGTGGGCTCGTCGAGCACGAGCACCGGTGCGTTGACGAGCAGGGCACGCGCCAGGGCAAGCCGGCGTCGCTGGCCGCCAGAGACCTGCGCCCCGTCCTCCCCGACCTGAGTGTCCATCCCGTCGGGTAGCGTAGCGACCCAGTCCGCGAGCTGCGCCCTGGCAAGTGCGTCGTGCACCTCTGCGTCGCTCGCCGTCGGGCGCCCGAGTGCGACGTTCTGACGGATGGTTCCGGCGAAGACGTGCGCATCCTGGTCCACGAGCGCGATCGCGCGGCGCACGACTCCTTGGGGGAGCGCGTCGAGCGTGACGCCCCCAAGCGACGCCGAACCTCCTTGCAACGGCCAGAACCGCAACAGCGCGTGCACGAGGCTGCTCTTGCCCGCGCCGCTCGCGCCGACGAGGCCGACGAGTGCACCGGGCGTGAGCTCGAGGTCCATGCCGTCGAGCGCCCAGGGGAGCTCGGGGCCGTAGCGAAGGCGGGCGCCGTGCACCGCGATCTCCGGGCAGCCCTGCGGCAGCGCGGCAGGGCGGTCGGGGTCGGTGACGGGCACGGGGATGGACGAGAGGTCGAGCAGCCGGCGTCCGGCCGCGACGACGTCGGAGGCGCGGACCGCCGCAGCGGCGACGGCCGGCACCGTCTCGAACGCGCCGACCGCCGCGAGGGGGAGCACCCCGAGCATCACCGGTCGGATCTCGTGGGCGTGGACCGCGGCGATCCCCAGGGCGAGGACGCCCGTCACCGCGGCGCCGAGGCACACGGTGACGATCGCCCCCGATACGCCGGTTGACCAGGCGCGGCGCCGGGCGATCGTGGTCAGCTCACGGTCCGTTGCCTCCACCGCCTCGAGCGCTTCCGTGTCGCGGCCGAACGCGATCAGCTCCTGCGCCGCACGAAGCAGGTCGACGACTTCGGCGGCGAGGCGTCCGCGCAGCTCGGCCTCGCGACCGCGTGACGTGCTGGACACGACCGCGACGGCGGGCGCAGCGACAACCGCGACGAGCAGCGACGCCGCGAGCACGGCACCGGCGAGCGGGAGCACCGCCGCAACGAGAGCCACCGAGACCGTTGCCGCCGCGGCGGTGACTCCCACCGGCAGGAGGCACCTCAGATAAAGGTCCTGGAGGGTGTCGACGTCGTCGGTGACCCGCGCGAGGAGATCGCCGCTGCGCCACCCCCGCAGCCCGGCCGGCGCGAGTGGCTCGAGGCGGTCGTAGAGCCACACCCGCCAACGAACGAGCGAGTGAAAGGCCGCGTCGTGCGCGACCAGCCTCTCGCCATAGCGGAGTGGTCCGCGCAGGAATGCGAGCACCTCCACCCCGGCGAGGACGCCGGCGATCGCGCCGAGCCCGGGGCGGAAGGCGGCCCGGTCGACGACGTAGCCCGAGCCGGCGAGGAGCCCAACGGTCGCAAGGGCGCCGAGGACGCCGAGGAATGCCGCGAGCGCGAGCTTGCGCCATGGCGGCGCGCCGATACGAAGCAGGGTCCGCACCACCGAGGCGGGGGAGAGGGCGGCGGCGCTCACGGGCGGGCTCCGTCGACGTCTGTGCCGCCAACGTCTGTGCCAGCGTCTGTGTCGACGTCTGTGCCTCCGAACCTTCCGCCGTCTCCTCCGAGGTCCGTCGCGATACCGTCCCCGACGCCGTGCTCCTGCGCGGCCGGCGCGGCCGGCGCGCGGAGGTGCACGACTCGATCGAGGCGCGCCACCAGCTCGGGCCGGTGCGCGGCGACGAGCACCGTCTTCGTCTCGAGCCACGGCCCGAGGGTCTCCGCCAAGACCGTCTCCGCGTGGGCGTCCAGATGGGCGATGGGCTCGTCGAGAAGAACGACCTCGCGATCGCAGATGATCGCCCGTGCCAGCGCGAGCCGCTGCCGCTCGCCGGCGCTGAGGGACACGCCCCCTTCGCCGACCGGCGTGGCGAGGCCGTCCGGCAGGCCGTCCACCACGTGTGAGAGACCGACCAGCTCGATCGCGCGCGCGAGCAGCTCGGCGCTCGCGTCCGGGCCGGCGATGCGAAGGTTGTCCTCGAGAGAGCCATGGAGAAGGTGGGGGCGCTGAGGCACCCAGGCGACCCGGTGCCGCCACCCCGCCACGTCGCTCGCGGACAGGTCGTGCCCGCTCACGACGACCCGCCCGGCCGACGGGCGCACGAAGCCCAGGAAGAGGCCGACGGCAGTCGACTTCCCCGAGCCCGAGGGGCCGACGAGCGCGACGTGCTCGCCCGCCTGCACCGCGAGCGAGAATCCGTCCAGGGCGGGCGCGCCGCGACCCGGATACGTGACCGTGACGCTCTCCGCGCGGAGGAGCGCACCACCGGCGCCGTCCGCACGCTTGCTCGTGCTTACGCCCTCT
>JAJYGM010000215.1 GCA_021785095.1 Actinomycetes bacterium | reverse complement strand
GATCGCTGCTATCCTGCGCGGCCGGTCGAGCAATCGGCCGGATGCCTCGCCGCATTCGTCTAGAGGCCCAGGACACCGCCCTCTCAAGGCGGAGATCATCGGTTCGAATCCGATATGCGGTACCAATCTCGCCCTTTTCGGCCCGATCTGAGCGTGGATCGGGCCTTCTTCGTGCCCGCCGACCGGCGTCAGCACCCTTATCGTGCTCCGACGGCGTTGCGTCATAGCCGGCTGGGTCCTGGTCGAGCCATGGTTCGGGCGGTGATGCCTCGCCCGGCGGCTCCTCGGCGCGGTCGAGCGGCGAGCGGCCGAGGACCACGTCGAGCCGGGCCATCGCCTCGCTCTGCATCGTCGGCAGCACATGGCTGTAGCGGTCGAGGGTGATCGCGATCTCCTTGTGCCCGAGCACCTCGGACACGACCTTCGGGTTGGTGCCGGCCGTCGCTTGCAGGGTGGCGAAGGTGTGGCGCAGGTCGTGGAAGCGGATCGGCGGCAGCCCGGCGCGCCGCAGGAGCGGGCGCTCGAGGAGGTCGCCCACCGTGAGGCGTGAATCGTCGACGATGCCGAGCGAGGCCCGCCGAACGGCGTCGTCGCGCTTGGCCGCCGCGGCACGCGCGCCCCCCCGACCCGGGGCCGCGGAAGGCAGGTTCGACGCCGAGCTCGCCAAGCTCGACACGGCGTGGCCGCAGGAAACGAGCTCCGCGCTCGATCGCCTGGCCGATGCCGGCGATCGCGTCGATCCGTGCTGGGACTTGACCGCGAGGGCCGCCGCCGGCGCTCGCACTGTCGGGCGACGAAGTAGCCGACGTTAGCGCTTTGGAATGCGGCGCGGGGAGGGAGAGCCACGAGCGCGTCGAGCGGTTCGTCGCCGCCTCTGGACCAGGGGCCGTTACAGGTGGTCGTTTCGGACGACCGCGCTTCAGCCGAGGAATTCGACCCGGTTCCGCACCAGCGGTTCCTGCTGGCCACCCAGCTCCACCACCTCGCCGACCTGGACGCGCTCATCGAGTCGCTCGACGCCGAGAGCGCCGGCGTCCGGCACGGCGGGCAGACCCGCAAGGGCAGCCCCTGGCTCCGCACGGCCCTCGTCAACTCGGCTCGGCCCGCTCGGCGTCGAGGACCGACACCTACCTCGGCGCGCAATACCACCGGCTGGCAGCGCGGCGGGGCGCCATGCGCGCCTGCGTCGCGGTCGGCCACACGATCCTGGGCATCGTCTACGCCGTCCTCGTGACCGGCCGGCCCTTCCGCGACCTCGGGCCACGCTACTTCGACGACCGGGACCGTGAGCGCGTCCGTCGCCGGCTCACCCGTCGCCTCGAGCAGCTCGGCTATGCGGTCACGCTTCGACCGGACGCCGCGTGACCCTGGCAGGGTCATTTACGAGGCAGGCTGAACAGGAGCGACAGGAGGGTCGCTCCACGAAGAAGAGGCCGACGCCGAATGAGCCCTGACCTCTGTTAGCCTCCGGGCTCGAAATCGAAAGCCGCAACCGGACCGTTGGCCGTCAAGACTCCTCAAGGCGCGCTCTTTACACGAGGGCCCGAGCGCTCCTAGCCTAAGCGGCAGCGGGGGCAGTTGTTCAGGCGCGCGTCCCACCGCAGCCACGCGTCGGTCGGCACGTCGTCCCGCTGCGGGACGTCGATCGGGGCGGGCCGGCAGGGCTGCCGGCGCGCGGTAGGCGACCGCCAGGAGGACCGCGCGTTGTCTGACGGAGCACACGGCTCACGCCCCATGTCGCGCCCGCCGCCCTTCGGAGGGCGCATGGGCGAGCTGCCCCTCGTCGGCCGCGCCGAGGAGATGGCGTTCGTGTTGCGCGCGATTCGGGACGGCGCCGGAGCGATCGTGGGAGGCGCCGCCGGCGTCGGCAAGACGCGACTGGCCCGCGAGAGCGCCGCCGCCTTCACCGCGTGGTCGGTCTCCTGGGCCACGGCCACGCCCGCCGCCGCCGACCTGCCGCTGGGCGGTCTCGCCGGGCTGGCCCTGGCGCCGGGTGAACCCGCGCCTGATCCGGCCGGGCTGCTGGCGCAGCTGACCTCCCGGCTCCTCGAGCGGGCGGGCGAGCGCCCTGCGCTCGTGATCGTCGACGACGCGCACCTGCTCGATGAGCTGTCAGCGGCCTTTCTCCACCAGCTCGTGACGTCCGAATCGGCCCGGGTCCTGCTCACAGTCCGAGCCGGCGAGGCGGCGCCGTCCGCGATCCTGTCGCTCTCGAAGGATCGGCTGCTCCCGCGCCTCGAGGTGCAACCGCTTGGCGCGGCTGAGTTCGGGATCCTGGTGAGGACCGCCCTGGGTGGGACCCCAGCCCCAGAAACGCTGGCACGCCTCTGGTCCTCGACCGCGGGCAACACGCTCTTCCTTCGCGAGCTCCTCGCGGATGCGCTCGAGGCGGGGACCGTGAGCGAGGTCGACGGGCTGTGGCGGTGGGAGCCGGCGGGGTCGGTGGGACCCCGGCTGACCGAGCTCCTCGCCGAGCGGATGGGCCGCCTGGAGGGGCTGCGCCGGATGCTCGTCGAGCTGCTCGCGGTGGGCGAGCCGCTGGGGGCAGACACCATCGAGCGCCTCGTGCCCGGGATCGATCTCGCCGACGCGGAGCGGAATGCGCTGGTCGTCGTCGAGGAACAGGGCCGGCGACTATTGGTGCGCCTTGCGCACCCGCTGTTTGGCGAGGTTGTGCGCGCGCGTCTCCCGATCGTTGAGCGCAGGCGGCTGCAGCGCCTGCTCGCGGACGTGCTGGAAGCGACCGCCGGGCATCGGCTTGACGACGTGCTGCGAATTG
>JAJYGM010000019.1 GCA_021785095.1 Actinomycetes bacterium | reverse complement strand
CGGTGTGATCGTCCTCACGTGCGGGACGTGGGGCAACGTCATCCGCCTGCTCCCCCCGCTCGTCATCGGCGACGACCTCCTGGAGGAAGGGCTCGACGTCCTGGAGCGCGCGGTCGACGCGTTGCTGCCCTGAGCGTCACCGGCCGGCTACATCCTTCCGGCGCTCAGCACCCGTCCCAAGAAGCGCTTGGTCCGTTCGTCCCGCGGCGCGTCGAGCACCTGGCTCGGCGGCCCTTCCTCGACGATGACGCCGTCTTCGAGGAACACGACCCGAGTCGCGGTCTCGCGCGCGAACCCCATCTCGTGGGTCGCGATGAGCATCGTCATGCCCCCGGCAGCGAGCTCGCGGATGACGTCGAGGACCTCTCCGACGAGCTCAGGGTCAAGGGCGCTGGTCACCTCGTCGAGGAGCATGAGCTTCGGATGCATGGCCAGTGCCCTCACGATCGCCACGCGTTGCTGCTGGCCGCCGGAGAGGCGGTCCGGATAGTCGTGCGCCTTGTCCGCGAGCCCGAACCGGGCGAGGAGAGCCATGGCCTCCTCCCCTGCGTCGGCAACCGTCATCCCGAGAGCCTTCACCGGCGCGAGCGTGATGTTGCGGAGGACGCGGAGGTGCGGGAAGAGGTTGAAGGACTGGAACACCATCCCCATCTGACGACGCACGAGGATCTCGTCGACGGCGGGGCTGGTGACGTCATGCCCGAAGAAGACGACGCGACCCGCGTCGATGGTCTCAAGCAGGTCCACGCAGCGAAGGAGGGTCGACTTTCCCGAGCCCGAAGCGCCGATGAGGCAGATGACCTGGTGGGTGTCGACGGCGAGGTCGACGCCTTTCAGCACGCGATTGGCACCGAAGGCCTTGTGGACGCCCTCGATCCGCAGCGCCGTCCCGGTTGCCGCAGCCTGCGAGGTGCCGGACGACGCCGTACCGGCCGCAGCCGTCCGGGGCACGGGACGGATCACGTCGCCCCCGCGAGGCGCCGGGTGCGGTCCCGCGCGATCAGGTGGTCCGTGAAGCGCGCCAGCGGGATCGTGAGCAGGAGGAACAGGAGGGCCGCGACGGTGTAACCGGAATAGTTGAAGACCGTGCTCGAGTAGATCTCCGCCGCGCGGTTCGCCTCGATGACCGCGCCGAGCACCGCGACGAGGGCGGTGTCCTTCTGGAGGCTGATGAAGTCGTTCAGCAGCGGCGGGATGATGGTCCGCACCGCTTGCGGGAGCACCACGTGGCGCATCGCGGTGCGCGGGCGCAGGCCGAGTGACCGGGCAGAGGCGACCTGGCTCAGCGGGACCGAGTTCAGGCCCGCACGGTAGACCTCCGAGACGTAGGCGCTGTACGCGAGCACCAGGGCCAGCACGCCGTAGACGAACGCCGACTGCGACGACACGACCGGGAGGTAGAGCGCCGGCAGCCCGAAGCCGATGGCCAGGATGACGAGGATCAGGGGAACCCCCCGGAAGAAGTCGACGTAGGCGACGGCGATCATCCGCAATGGGAAGAGGACGGGCGACTTCGACTGGCGGACGAGAGCGACGAGGAGCGCCAGCACCAAGATGAGGACCTCGCCGATCATGAACATCTCGATGTTCACGACGAGCCCCCTCCCGACCGAGTAGAAGCCCTCGTGAGGGTCACCGATGAACGCCCGCCACATGTCGTGGACGTTGAAGTAGGTCGCGCGCACGGCGCGGCTCCCGGGGGCGAGGAGGAACGCCGCCACGACCGCGCCCAGCACGACCAGCGTGCTGGCCGTCGACGTGACCACCGCGCCGCGCGGCGAGCGGAGCATTCGGCTCCTGCGGCTCCGCGAGAAGGCGCCCACCCCCAGCTCGCCCACCGCACCGCCTTCGGACAGAGCCGGCCCGCCGCCCGCGGCAACCGCCGGGCCGCCGGTGCCGGGCGGTGGCGTCCCCGTCACGTCGGCCCCCCGGTGCAAGCCCGAGGGCGCACCATCGCGCTCAGGGCTTGATGACGGGGATCGAGGTGTAGACGCGCAGGTACTTCTCGACCAGCCGGCGCAGGACCCCGGCGCGCTTCAGGTGGACGATCGCCTTGTCCACGCACGTCGCGAGCTTGTCACCCTTCTGGAACAAGAGCCCGTAGTGCTGACCTGTGACCGGGAACTGCCCGACCACCGTGGCGTGCGGGATCTCTGTTGTGGCGATGTACTGCGAGGTGGGGGTGTCTGTCACGAACGCGGTGATCCGGTGGTCCTGGAGCGCGGACTTCACGTTGTTCAGCGTTGTGAACGTCTCGGGGGTGTGGATCGGGTGGATCTTCTGCTCGATGTACTGGAGGCTCGTCGTGCCGATCTCTTCGCCGTACACGTAGGACCGAAGCTCCTTGGGCGAGTGGTGCTTCACGATCGGCGAGCCCTTGAGCGCGACGAGCGCTTCCTCGTCTGTGTAGTAGCCGGTGCTGAAGGTCACGGCCTTGGCTCGTGTCCGCGTCACCGAGATCTCGTTGATGTCGAAGTCGAAGTGCTTCGGGCCCGGTGCATAGGACGCGTTGAATGTCTCCACGACCCACCGGACCTGGGAGGCTTTGAACCCGAGGCGCTTCGCGACCGCATAGGCGACGGCGCTCTCGTAGCCCCTGCCGTCCGACGGCCGGTTTGTCTCGAACCAGGGCGGGTAGGCGGGCGCGTCGGTCGCGATCGTGAGATGCCCCGCGGAGTAGAGGAAGGGCTGGATCGCCGAGTACGAGCAGGAGGCGAGCCGGGCGGTGTTGCCGGGACCGGAGGCGTCGGGTGAGGCGGTGCTCACGGTGGTGAGCCCCAG
>JAJYGM010000552.1 GCA_021785095.1 Actinomycetes bacterium | reverse complement strand
CTGGGAGCAGTGACGCGACCTGGGAGAGAGCCGACGCCGCGTCGTCGGCGACCACGTCCGTGATGCTCGAGCGAGCGACGCCGGAGCCGACGAGCCAGCTCGTCCCGACTGGGACCTCAGCGGGACTGCCGATCGCGGCGGGGGTTCCTGCCACCACGACCTCCGGCGCTTCGTGCGCCCTGTAGAGCGCAAGTGCTTGCGCCAGGCGCGCGTGGTAGTCCGATCCGGGCTGGACCCCGAGCGGCGTCGAGACGGCCGGAGCCCCGAGGACGACGATCGCCTGGGCACTCGTCACCGCCGTCGGAGAGGTCGGAAGATGGGAGGCGGAGACGACCTGGTACGCGCTCACGAGGACGTAGACGACCGCCGCGAGCACGGCGAAGTAGACGAGCTTGAAAGCCCACCGGATCGGTGCGAAGAGGAACATCTCGCCGTCGAGTCCGTGCGGCCGCTCAGCCGGCTCCGAGGCGGGCAATGGCCGCCTCGATCCGCTCGAGGGTCCTCTCGCGCCCGAGGACCGCGAGGGACTCGAACAGGGGGAGGCCGACCAGACGGCCCATCGTCGCGACACGTACCGGGGCCTGGGCCTTCGCGAGCTTTCGACCGGCTGCGTCGGCCACGGCGGAGAGGGCGTCCTTGAGACTTGCCGCGTCCCACTCGCACGACGCGAACTCGTCGCGGGCGGACTCGAGCAGCCCCCTCGCCCCCTCGTCGCCCATGACCGCCTTCTCGAACGCCTGCTCGTCCGGAGCAAATGGAGACGCGAACAGGAACTCCACCATCGCCGGCACCTCGCCGAGGGTGGCGACGCGCTGCTGGACGAGTGGCGCTAGCACGTCGAACTCCGTCTGGTCGAAGGCGTCCTCGGGCCACGGCGCGACCGGTGGGGAGAGAAAGGGGGCTGCTCGCTCGACCAGCTCCGCGGGTCCGAGGGCTCGCAGGTAGAGCCCGTTGAAGTGCTGGAGGCGCTTCTCGTCGAAGAAGGCCGGCGAGAGGTTGACGTCCTCGAGCCGGAACTCCTCGACGAGCTCCGCGAGGCTGAGCAGCTCCCGCCCGTCGGCGGGCGACCACCCGAGCAGCGCCAGATAGTTGCGCATGGCTTCCGGGAGGTAGCCGAGGGCCCGGTAGTCCTCCACCGCGACGCGGTCACGGCGCTTCGACAGCTTCTGCCGCTTGTCGTTCACGAGCACGGGCAGGTGGGCGAAGATCGGCGGCGGCCCGTCGCCGAGGGCGTCCCAGAGCATCACCGCCTTCGGCGTCGTCGGAAGGTGCTCCTCGGCCCGGATGACGTGGCTGATGCGCATGTCGAGGTCGTCGACGACCACCGCGAGGACGAACAGCGGGTCACCGTTCGACTTGACCACGACGAAGTCCTCGATCGAAGCGTTCGCGAACTCGACGTCGCCGCGCACGACGTCGTGGACGACCGTGACGCCCTCGTCGGATGTCCGGAAACGGAGAGCCCTGCCGGGACCGCGCTCGAGGCCCCGGTCACGGCAGTGCCCGTCGTAGCCGGGAGTCGGGTTGCCCGGGTGGCGCGCCTCGAGGTCGGCACGTGTGCAGTCGCACGCGTACAGGCGCCCGGCACGGTAGAGGCGGTCCGACGCCTCCTCGTAGAGCGCCCGGCGCTCGGACTGGCGGTAGGGGCCCTCGTCCCACCCGACGCCGATCCACTCGAGCGAGGACATGATCCCCGCGGTCCATGCCTCGTCGCTGCGCTCCCGGTCCGTGTCCTCGATCCTCAGGACGAACGACCCCCCGAGCCGCCGGGCGAAGAGCCAGTTGTACAGCGCGGTGCGCGCGCCTCCGACGTGGAAGTAGCCCGTCGGCGACGGGGCGAACCGGACGCGGGGCGCCCCGCCAGCTGGAGTCACTCCTCGACGAGGCTGATCGCCTGCGTCGGGCAGGACGCGGCCGCCTCTTCGGCGGCAGCGCGCCGGTCCTCGCCCGGCGTCTCGTCGAGCACGTAGAGGAAGCCGGCGTCGCGCACCTCGAACAGCTCGGGTGCCACGCCCATGCACACGGCGTTGCTCTGGCAGCGGTCGAAGTCGACGACGATGCGCATTGTGCTCCTCCCGGCAGGTCCCCGACCGCCCGGATCGAGCCGGCCGAGCAGCGGATCCTTCTCGCCGCGCCCTGAAGCGTAGCCAGCGCTCCACGTGACGATGACGATCCACGGTTACGCTGCAGCCGGGATGTGGTCGACCAAGCGCCTCGCGCGCCTCGCGGGCGGTGCCGCGCTCCTGGTCGGCGCCGGAATTGGAGTAGCAGCAGGCACCGGTGCGTTCGGGCCGAGCCCCGCGCAGCTCGCCGCGGAGCGAGCCGCGGCAGCAGCCGCACGAGCCGCCGCTGCGCAGCACCGCCTGCTCGTCGCCCAGACGAGCGCCGTCGATCTCGCGGCACGGCGGGTCGCGGTGACGCTCCCGACCGCTACGGGCGCTCCGGCGCCGGCGACGCCCGCGCAGCTGTTCCCGACTCCGCTCCCGCGCCACACGGTCTACGGCTTCGTCCCCTACTGGGAGCTCGGCAGCCTCCACGCCGCGGATTTCACCGAGACGAGCGTGCTCGCCTACTACGGCCCCGAGGTGGGAGCGAGCGGTGGGATCGTGCACTCCGGCAACGGCTGGGCGGATCTCGGAGCGCCCGGCTTCGCGTCCTTCGTCGCGCACGCACATCACGCCGGCGACCGGGTTCTCCTCACCGCGTCGACGACCGACCCCGCTGTCGTCGACAACCTCGCCCGGTCTCCTGCCCCCACGGGAACGCTCCTCGGCGGGCAGCTC
>JAJYGM010000562.1 GCA_021785095.1 Actinomycetes bacterium | reverse complement strand
GGCCGATCAGCGCGCGCAGAACGACTCGCCGGTTGACCAAACCTCCGCGGCGCAGGGACGGGCCGAAGGCCGGGATGGACCCCTTGGCGATGACCGTCTTGTCGAGGTCGAAGAACGCCGCTCTCACATCCCAATCGTAGGGTCGCCCGGCGTCACTCTCTGCCCGTTACGACGCCGGCGCACGCGCGTGCCCCTCCGAGGGCAGTCGGGGCTGCAGCGACGGAGCGGCTCAGTCGCCGATGAACAGGGCGTGGACTGTCTGCTCGACGTCGGCGGTCACGAGCACGAGGACCTCGTCGCCCGGTTGGAGGACGGTGTCGCCGCGGGGGACGACGAGGCGGTCCCTCCGCACGATCGCGACGACAGTGGCGTCGCGGGGCACCCCGAGGTCGGCGATCGCGACGCCCGCAGCAGGCGAGTCCTCTGCGAGCGTCACCTCGAAGAGGTGCGTGGTCCCGCCCTGGAACTGCAGCAGGCGCACCAGCGAGCCGACGGAGACGGCCTCCTCGACCAGTGCGGTGAGGAGCTGCGGGGTGGACACCGAGACGTCGACGCCCCAGCTCTCGTTGAAGAGCCACTGGTTCTTCGAGTTGTTCACGCGCGCGACGACTCTCGGCACCGCGAACTCCTGCTTCGCGAGCAGCGACACGACGAGGTTGTCCTCGTCGTCCCCGGTGGCTGCAACCACCACGTCCACGGACGCGAAACCCGCCGCGTCCAGCGAGACGACCTCGCAGGCGTCGGCTGCGATCCACTGCACGCCGGGGATCTCGCCCCGCCGCTGCTCGACCAGCTCGGGGTCCTGCTCCAAGACGAGCACCTCGTGGCCGTTCACCTCGAGGTCCCGCGCGATGGCGGTGCCGACGCTCCCCGCCCCTGCGATCGCGACCTTCATCGGCGCCCCTCGAGCGCGCCGGGAGATGCATCCGCCCTGGGCCCGGACGCGCACCGCCGCTCGAGCTCGCCGAGCGCGCTGTCATTGACCGCGAGGTGGAGGAGATCGCCCTCCTGGCCGATCAAGTCGTCGGCATGGAGCCGGGGCACGCCTGCCCTGGTGACCGACATGAGGGAGATCTCCCCCGGCAGGTCGATGTCGCCGAGCCGGCGGCCCGCCCAGGCGTCGGGGAGATCCCGCTCGACGAGCAGGAGCCTGCCGGACGCGTCCGACCACTCCGTGGCCACCGTGTCGGGCAGCAGCCGCCGGCGCACCTGGTCGATCGTCCACGTCACGGTCGCCACGGTCGGGATCCCGAGCCGCTGGTAGATCTCCGCGCGTCGGGGGTCGTAGATGCGGGCGACCACGTGGGCGATGCCGTAGGTCTCGCGCGCGATGCGGACCGTGAGGATGTTGCTGTTGTCGCCGTTCGTGACTGCCGCCAGCGCGTCCGCTCGATCCGCGCCGGCATGGTCGAGGTGGTCTCGGTCGAAGCCCGAGCCATGCACCCGTTGGCCCGGCCAGTCGGCAGGGATCCGGCGGAAGGCGCGGGGGTCCCGGTCGATGATCGCGACGCTGTGACCTTCACGACTCAAGGAGACGGCGAGGCCCGATCCGACCCGTCCGCACCCCACGACGACCACGTGCACCCGGCAAGTGCTACACGGCCCGGCGTCACCTGTAAAGCGGGCGGGTGACGCAGGGCGGCGCGGCGGTTCGCCGGCGGTTCGCCGGCGGTTCGCCGGCACCGAAGAGATGCACCCATGCGGTGTCGTTCTACGCTTCTGCCGATGCCCGATGCCGGCCACGGTCCCGATGAAGCCGATCGCCTCGAGCGCGCCGCCGGCCGCGCCGACGGCCGCGCCGACGCGCCAGGCTCGCCGGGCCGCGGGACAGACTCGCTCGTCGCCAGTCCAGCTTCCTCCGGCGCGCTCGCTGAGCGGCGCGGCGCGACGGGCGCAGGTCAGCCCCCGCCGCCGGTGCCGCCCTCGATGACACCGCCGGCCGCGATCCCCGTCGAGGCGGGAGCGGCCTACCCCGAGTCGTTCCGCTACCGATTGAAGAACAAGCTGCTCGGACATCCGCTCGTCTCCGAGCAACTGAAGCACGAGCGGCTCAGCCGGCCGATCGCACTGGGCGTCCTCGCGCCGGACTGCATCTCCTCCTCGGCGTACGGCACCGAGGAGATGCTCACCCAGCTCGTGCCCTACGTCGGGCTCGCGGCATACACCCTGGTGGTGCCCGTCACCCTGGCGATCCTGGGCGTGCTCTTCTTCGTCACCCTCTCGTACCTCGACGTCATCCAGCTCTACACGAAAGCGGGCGGCTCCTACGTCGTCGCCCGGGACAACTTCGGGCCGAAGGTGGCCCAGATCGCGGCGGTCGCTCTCCTCATCGACTACACGGTCACCGTCGCGGTGCAGACCTCTGCAGGGACTGCGGCGCTCACCAGTGCCGTCCCCTCGCTCGTGCCCTGGACCGTGCCGATCACCGTGGTCGTCGTGCTCCTCCTGCTCTTCGGCAACCTGCGCGGCATCCGGGAGGCGGGGAAGTACTTCGCGTTCCCGACGTACTTCTTCGTGCTCAGCCTCTCGGCGGTGATCGTCGCGGGCTACATCGAGGCGGCGCTCGGAGACCTGCACGCCCGGAGGATCCCTCCACACTCCCTCGTCTTCGGTCACCACTTCGGGACGCCCGGGAGCGGCCTTTTGATGGGGCTCGCCTTCATCTCGCTCCTGCGCTCGTTCGCCAACGGCGGGTCGTCGCTCACCGGCCTCGAGGCGATCTCCAACGGGGTGAGCGCCTTCCGCCGTCCCGAGTCGCGCAACGCCCGCGCGACGCTCGTCGCG